>CAMDVZ010000171.1 GCA_945878895.1 Caenispirillum bisanense
GACCCCGAGCCGCGGTAGCCGCCCACCAGCGAGCCAAGGTCCAGCGTGTCGACCGCCTCCACCACGAACCGCGCCAGGTGGTTCGCCGGCAACCAGTCGTCCAGCGACGGTGGCAGCAGATAGCTGGTCTCGCGGTCCGTCGGGCGGACGTTGCTCATCGCGGGGCGCTCCTTCCCAAAGCCGTCCCACGATTCTATACGGACGCGATTCCCGTGGGAATCCCCGACCATCCCCCACGATGCTTTAAGTCCGACAGGCTGCTAGATCGGCTCGTAGAGCGCGCGGCGGCGTCCGTCGGCGCCCTTCGCCGACAAAGAGGCCGAGGGCAGCATGCCGAGCGAGCCCGTGATCATGGCGCCGCAGTCGCTCAGCAGGTCGCCGAACAGGTTGTCGGTGACGATGACGTCGAACTGGCGCGGCCAGCGGATCAGCTGCATGGCGCAATTGTCGGCCAGCATGTGGTGTAGCGCGACGTCGGGATAGTCCGCGTCGTGGACACGCTGCACGATCCGCCGCCACATGGCGCCGGCCTCCATCACGTTGCTCTTGTCGACCGAATGGACGTGGCCGGGCTTGCCCTCGGCGCGACGCTGGCGCGCCAGCTCGAAGGCATAGCGCGCCACCCGCTCCACTTCGTCGGAATGGTAGACGTGCGTGTTGACGCCGCGCTCGCGGCCATCGGGCAGTTTCTCGACCCCGCGCGGTTCGCCGAAATAGACACCACCCGTCAGCTCGCGCACGAACACCAGATCGACGCCCTCGACGATCTCGCGTTTCAGCGAGGACGCGTCGAGCAGGCCCGGAATCGCCTTGATCGGTCGCAAATTGGCGAACACATCGAGGTTCTTGCGCAGGCGCAGCAGGCCGCCCTTCTTGCGCTCCTCCGGCGTGATCTTCCTGGTCTGGTCGAGCGTGTCCATGGCACCGAACAGCACCGCGTCGGCGGCCTGGATCTCGCTCCACGTCTCGTCGGGCATCAGCGAACCGTAGGTCTCCCACGAGGCGAGTCCGAAATGGCGGTGGCGCAGATCGATCGGCAGCTGCCGCCTGTCGCGGAACCACGCAGCCACCCGTTGCACCTCGCCCATCACCTCCGGCCCGATGCCGTCGCCCGGCAGCACGAGGAGGCGGTAGGTATTCTGCGTCGCGGCCATGATGGTTTCCGTCCGGTTTCGTGTTCCTCGGCACTGTAGTGCGACGGGCGGCGTCGTGGCGAGAGGCGGTGGGTCAGTCGAGCCGGTAGACGAACTCGGCGTGGCCGCTGTCGGCGTCGACGAACCAGCTTTCGACGACGAATCCGAGCCGCTCGTAGAGCGCGCGCGCCGGCAGGTTCTCCGCGAAGTAATGCAAGGTGACCGGTCGGCCGCGCGCGATCATGGCGTGGATCATCGCCTCGCCAAGGCCGCGTCGCTGATGGTCGGGGTCGATGAATATCTGGTCGAGATGCGAGCCGATGGCCGCAAGGTAGCCCGCCGGCTCCTCGCCGCGATGGACCATCGCGCTCCAGTCGAAGTCGGCGAACTTGCCTGCGTACCAGTCGCGCACCTCCTCGAAAGAGTAGTTCCAGCCGAAGAACGCGTAGGCGATCAGGCAGGCGCGGCGGTGGATCAGGCTGATGGCGTCGAGATCGGAGTGGACCAGCGGCCGTGCCGAATAGCCATCGGGCAATCCGGGGACGATCATGACGGCCGTCGCGTGGTCGCGGCCTTCTTCGTCGTGGTCGCGCGTTTTGCCGGGGCGGCGGGTTCGTCCGGTCCCGGCGTCTTGTCCTTGAACTGGCAGACATCGGCGACGATGCAGTCGGGGCAGCGCGGCTTGCGGGCGAGGCAGATGTAGCGCCCGTGCAGGATCATCCAGTGATGGGCGTGGCGGCCGAATTCCGCCGGCGTGCGCTTGAGCAGTTTCAGCTCGACGGCGAGCGGCGTCTTGCCGGGCGCCAGGCCGGTGCGGTTGCCGAGCCGGAAGAGATGCGTGTCGACCGCGATGGTCGGCTCGCCGAACGCGATGTTGAGCACGACATTGGCGGTCTTGCGCCCCACGCCCGGCAACGCCTCCAGCGCCGCGCGATCGTGCGGCACCTCGCCGCCATGGCGTTCGATCAGCAGTTCCGACAGCGCGATCACGTTCTTCGCCTTGGCGCGGAACAGGCCGATCGTCTTGACGTGGCCGATCAGCGCTTCCTCGCCCAGCGCCACCATCTGCACCGGCGTTTTCACTGTCTCGAATAGTTTCCTGGTGGCGCGATTGACGCCGACGTCGGTGGCTTGCGCCGAGAGCACGACGGCGACCAGCAGCTGGTAGACGTTGCCGTAGTCGAGCTCGCCCTTTGGCTCGGGATTGGCGTCGCGCAGGCGGGTGTAGAACGCGACGATCTGGTCCGGCTTCATCTGCGCCATCGGCTGGGTTCCCGCGCTTCGTTTCGGCTATAGTGAGTAGCCATGTCCGCCCCGACCGCTCAAGCGATCCATTTCGACGCCACCCTGATGCCGCACCGCAGCCTGCCGCGCGGTGGCTTCCGGCTGCTGGTCGCCGGGCTGGTCCTCGCCAACGCCATTCTCGGGGTGCCGATCTTCCTGCTCGGCGCCTGGCCGGTGATCGGCTTCATGGGCGTCGACGTGTTGCTGGTGGTCTGGCTGTTCGAGCGCAATTACCGCAGTGGCCGCCTAAGCGAGTCGCTGACCCTGACCGACGAGACGTTGCTGGTGCACCGGATCGATCCCGAGGGCCTGCCCGAGGAATCCCGGCTCGACGCCTACTGGCTGCGCGTGGAGATGGACGATCCGCCCCGCCACGACAGCCGCCTGACTCTCGTCTCGCGCGGCAACCGCCTCGTTGTCGGCCGCTTCCTGGCGCCCGACGTGCGCGCCGAGGTCGCCGAATCGCTGCGCGCCGCGCTCGTGAAAATGCGCCAGCCCCGCTACGATCACGACTGGACCGCGCGCGCCACGCTGGAACCGCCCTCGACCGAACGATAGCCTAGCGCGGCCTTCCTCCGACCCTGGGTGCGCGATGCCGAGCCCGATCCTGCTGCGCGACCTCTCCCTGTTCGATCCGCGTTGGGACGAAGCCCGCCCCGGCCACGAGGTGCTGGTCGAAGGCAAGACGATCCGGGAAGTCTCGGACCGCCCGATCCGTTCCGCCTCGGCGCGGGTGATCGCGTGCGGCGGGCGAACCCTGATGCCGGGCCTGATCGACTGTCACGTCCACATCTTCCTCAGCACCGTCAACATCCGCGATCTCGAGGCGGTGCCACCGACCCTGATGACGGCGCGCGCCGCGGTGTCGCTGCGCGCCATGCTCGACCGCGGTTTCACGACCGTGCGCGACACCGGCGGCGCCGACTGGGGCATCAAGCTCGCCGTGGAGACCGGCTTGCTGGCGGGGCCGAGGCTGTTCATCGCCGGCCGCGCCATCGGCCCGACCGGTGGCCACGGCGATTCGCGGCGACGCACCGACACGGCGCCGAGGACCTGCGGCTGCTGCGACGCGATGGCCTACACCATGTGCGTCGCCGATGGCGCCGACGGCGTGCGCAAGGCCGCGCGCGAGCAGATGCGACAGGGTGCGGACCACGTGAAGATCATGTGTTCGGGCGGCGTGGCCTCGCCGTACGACCCGCTGGATTCGCTGCAATTCTCGGCCAGCGAGATCGCGGCCGCCTGCGAGGAGGCCGCCGCCTTCGGCCGCTACGTTTGCGCCCACGCCTACACGCCCGAGGCGATAACCCGCGCCGTCGACAACGGCGTGCGCACCATCGAGCACGGCAACCTGATCGACGCGGCCTCGGCGGCGAAGCTCGCGCGGGCCGGCGGCTTCCTGGTCGCCAATCTCGTGACCTACTTCGCGATGAAGGATCGCGCCGCGCAATTCGGCATGACGGGCGAGATGCTGGCCAAGAACGAGATCGTGCTGGATGGCGGCCTGCGCTCGCTCGAGATCTGCCGCGACGCCGGCGTCGAGGTCGGCTACGGCAGCGACCTGCTCGGGCCGCTGCAGGAGGACCAGAGTCTCGAATTCCTCCATCGTGCCCGCGTCCTGTCGCCGCTCGAAGTGCTGCGCCAGGGCACGCTCGTGGGCGCCAGAATCCTGCGGCAAGAGGACAAGCTCGGCATCGTCGAACCCGGCGCTTTCGCCGACCTGATCCTGGTCGACGGCGATCCGCTGAAAGACCTCGGCCTGCTGCAGAATCAGGGCGCCCGGCTGCCGCTGATCATGAAAGCAGGCGCGCTGCACAAGAACGCGCTGTAGGCGCGGGCCTCAGCGGGCTTTCCGCAACATGACGTAGAAAGCGCCGCCGCCGCCGTGGCGGGGATGGGCGGCGCGCACGCCGAATACCCGGCCGCGGTTGCCCGATCCGTTCACCCAATGCGGAAACTCCTGTCGGATGCGGCCCGCGAAGGTGACGCCGCCTTCGGAGCGGGCGCCCTTGCCCGTGACGACAAGCACGACGCGGCAACCCATCGCCTGGGAACGTTCGAGAAACCGCGCCATCGCCCGTTCGGCGTCGGCGACGGTGTGGCCGTGCAGGTCGAGTTTGGCCTCCGGCGACAATTGACCCCGACGCAGACGTTGCTCGGTGGCGCGGTCGAGACCGGTGTCGTCGCCGGGATCGAGGGCGCGGGGCGGCGCGGCCGGAAACGGCCTGGGCGGCGCGCGCAAGGCCGAGTCCAGCACCGACCGGCGCGCCGCGGCCGCGGTCGGCGCGACGACCGGCGAGGGTGGCGGTTCGGGCCGGACGCGCGCGCGCCGGCGCCCGCGCAAGGGCACGGCCTCGCTCATCGCCTCGTGGAACAGCCGCCGATCATCGTCGCGCATGGCCCGCGATATAGCGCGGCGAGGCCGTGCCGCGCCACGCGACCTGGCCGCGCGGGTCGTCGTACCCGTGGCCGGCGCGGCGTTGCCCGCGTGGCGGGCGCGGGCTACAAGGCCAACCATTCATCGATTGCACGCCGGATCCCATGGCCGCCCCGCCCGCACCCAACCGCGACCCCGCCGCCTTTGCCACGCTCAAGCACGGCATCGACCTGTTGCAGCTGGGGCGCTTCTCCGAAGCCCGGCTGCTGATCGAGCAAGCCCGCGTCGGCCTCGGCGACCGGCCCGACGTCCTGCACTTTCTCGCCGTTTGCGCCATGCAGTCGGGCGATCCCAAGCGGGCCGAAAGCCTCTGGAAGGACGCGGTCGGGCGCGATCCGCGCGAACCGATGCTGCGCTTCAATCTTGGCCTCGCCCTGCAGGCGCTGGGCCAACCCGACGACGCCATCCGCGAGTGGCGCCACGCCGTGCGTCTCGATCCGCTGCAACTCGACGCCCGGCGCAACATCGCGGCCACTCTGACGGGGGCTGGCCGGCTCGCCGCGGCGGAGCGCGAATACGTCGATCTGCTCAAGGCCGCCGACGCGCCGGAAGCGCAGAAACGGGTACCGCCGGAGGGTCTGCGCATGGCGCGGGCCGGCGCCCGGGGCGCGCTCGCCTACGTGCTCTACCTGCTGGGTCGCGCCGACGACGCCATCGTCACCTACGACGCTGCCCTGGTCGACGTGCCGGCCAACGATCCCGGCCGGCCGCCGTTGCTCGGCAACAAGGCGCTGGCGCTCGACGTCGCGGGCCGGGCCGAGGAGGCGCTGGCGCTGGTGCAAGAGGCGCTTACCCTGGCGCCCGATCATGCCCGGCTGCTGAATTGCGCCGGCCACATCCTGTTGCGGGCAGGCCGCGCGGCCGACGCCGAGGCCTCGTTGCGCCGCGCCGTGCAACTCGATCCGGGCTTCGGCGAGGCGGCCCGCAATCTTGCCAAGGCGCGCGGCGCCCAGAACGACGTCGCCGGCGCCCTCGACCAGCTGACGCAGGCCCACGCGCGGACGCCCGACGACGCCGAGACGATCTACGCGCTGAGCTCGCTGTCGGTCGATGTCGGCGACGCAGGTCGCGCCCGCTCAGTGCTGGAGCCGTGGCTGAAAGACCATCCCGACGACGCGCGCGCGCTCAACAATCTCGGCATTGCCTGTGGTGCCGCCGGCGATTTCGACGCCGCCCACAAGGCCTTGCGCAAAGCACAGAAGCTGACGCCGGACGAACCCTTTGTGCTGACCAACCTGGCGCGTACCCTGACCGCGATGGGTCGCGCCACCGAGGCCTCGCCGCTGCATCGCAAGGCACTGGCGCGCATGCCGGGCGATCCGCGTCTGCTCACGCACTACGCGCTGACCCAGGAATCGCTGGGCGATGCGGCCAAGGCACGCGAGCTGTACGAAGCCGCGTTGACGGCGGCGCCCGGCTTCCCCGAAGCCGTGGCCGGACTGGAACGCATGGGCGTCGCGGTCGCGACGCCCGCCGAAGCGGTCTATTCCACCAAGGGACCGGCCTTCACCCTATGAGCGACGAAGCCGCGAACCTCGCCGACGTCCGCGCCCGCATCGAAGCCGCGGCGCGCGCCGTCGAACGCGACGTCGCGGCGGTGACGCTGGTCGCGGTGTCCAAGACGCATGGCGTCGACCGGATCGGGGCGTTGCTGAAAGCTGGCCAGCGCGTGTTCGGCGAGAACCGGGTGCAGGAAGCCGAGGCCAAGTTTCCGGCACTGAAGGCGGCATGGCCCGACATCGAGCTGCACCTGATCGGACCGCTGCAGACCAACAAGGCACGCGAGGCGGTGGCGTTGTTCGACGTGATTGAGTCCGTCGATCGCCCGAAGCTCGCGGCGGAGCTGGCGAAGGCGATGGACAAGGAAGGCCGCCGGCCGCCCTGCTACGTCCAGGTCAATACCGGCGAGGAGCCGCAGAAGGCCGGTGTCTGGCCGGCCGAGGCGGACGCGTTCATCGCGGCCTGCCGCGACGAGCACGGATTGCCCGTGGTCGGCGTGATGTGCATCCCGCCTGCCGACGAGGAACCGGCGTTGCATTTCGCGCTGCTGGCGAAAATCGCCGCCCGCAACGGCCTGGCGATCGTCAGCATGGGCATGAGCGCCGACTACGAAACCGCGGTGCGCTGTGGTGCCACCCATGTGCGCGTCGGCAGCGCGCTATTCGGCGCGCGGGGCTGAGGAGTCCGCTCTCACGTCGGTCCGGAGCCGCTCCAGGTAGTCGATCGCGGCGTCGCGGGCGTTGGTGAATTTGCGGCTGTCGGCGTCGCAGAGCGCTGCGTTGTCGCCGCAGCTCTTGTGGACTTTCGCGATCTCCTCGCCGGTGCGTCGCTCGATGTTGGCGCGCGCGGCGGCGAACCAGAACGCCCGATCGCCGTCGCTCGGGAAGGAGGCCGGCGGCACCGGCACGATCACCCGCTCGGGATACTGGTTGTCCTTGCGGCTACGCGTGTTGATCGGGATTCCGACCAGCAGGCTGAGGAAGATCGAGGCCACCAGGGCGCCGTCCTGGTTGGGTGTCAGCACCATGACGCGTGGCGTCGAGCCGTCCACCACGCAAGCGACATGAAGCGTCGCGCTCTGGCGTTCGACGGTGACGCTGGCGGGCGCGGTGAAGTCCCGGACCAACCGCACGCCCTGGCGCCAGACGCCGCACGCCGCGCCGGGTGGCTCGGATTCGACGGTGATTTCCTGGGTCGAACTGCCCAGCACCGCGCCGCAACCGCCAAGCATGGCGATCGGGGCGAGCGCGATTGCGAGACGACGAGTAACGGAGATACCCACGATCTTCTCCATCGACGGCGCGTGTCGAGGGAGAGAATTGCGCGAAATCGGCGACAATTCAAGCCACCGGTCGGGCCCCGCCGCCGGCGTCGCGCGCGGGATCCGTGGATCGCCGGCTACTGCTTGCTGTTGCCGGTTCCCGCGGTCGCGGCGGCCGAGGCCAGGCGACGCCGGTCGAGATCGGCCAGTGCGGCGGCCTGGCGGTCCGTGACTTTCTTGCGGTCGGCGTCGCAGAATTCGCGCGGCTGGTTGCCGCACTGGCTGGTCACGTTCTGCAATTCGATCCTGGCGAGCGCGTCGATGCGCGCCTTGTGCTTGCCGAAGAACGCGTCGCGCGTGGCTTCGTCGCCGAACGTCTGGGGCTCCATCAGCACCACGACCCGGTCGGGATAGGACATGTTGGCGCCCGACGCAGCGTCGATCACGATGCCGATCAGGCCGCCGGCGAGCACGTTGCCGATGGTGGCGCCGCCGAACTTCGATTCGACCAGCTCCGTCGTCGGACGATACGCCGCGAGCGTGCAGCGGACTTCCATCGTCTCCTTGCCGCGGCCGACCTCGACCACGCGCGGCGTCTGCGGCACCTGGTTGAGCTGGGCGCCGCCGCGATGGAGTTCGCAGGTCGCACCCGGCGGGTCCGATTCAATGGCGATTTTCTAGGTTGTCCCCTGCGTGACGGTGGCGCAGGACGACAAATAGAGGCCGGCGAACACCGTCGACAGGACGGCCGCCGCGCGCGAACGCGATGACATGGCTGATTTTCCCTCGAGAGAACGGCGCCACCTTCGCGCGGCGCCGTCTCCAGCGGGTCTACCATCGGGAAAAAACGAACGCGATATCTATCGCGATGCGGCAGCGGCGACGACCGGCGCGGCCAGGCGGCGGCGCGCGATCTCGGCCAGCGCGGCGTCGCGGCGGGCGGTGATTTTCCGGGAATCGTCCTCGCAGAACTCCACCGGTCCGGCCTCGCAGCGGCCCGCGATCCGCGCCATGTCGAGAGCCGCGGCGGCTTCGGCGCGGGCCACCAGCTTGTCGTGGAACGCGTCGCGCGCGGCAGCGTCGGCGAACGACGCGGGTTCGAGCGAAACCACGACGCGCTCGGGATAGAACCGGTTGCCGCCGGTCGCGGCGCGGCGGACCAGCCCGATGGGGCCACCGGCGACCAACCCGCCCATCGTGGCGTTGCCGAACGTCGCCTCGACCGGCTCGGCGGCGGGCCGATGGCCGTCCAGCGCGCAGCGTACCTCCAGCGTGTCCTTGTCTTTCCCGACATCGAGGGAGCGGGGGGTGGGCGCGGCCGGCCCGAGCGAAACGCCGGCCCGGAACACCTCGCAGCTGGCGCCGGGTGGATCGGATTCGATGGCGATTTTCGCGCCCGTGTCCTGCTTTCCGCCCATCGCGCCCATCGCGCCCATCATGACGGCGCCGCAGGAGGTCAGCGACACGCAGGCGAATGCCGCCACGGCCACGGCGGTGGCGCGGAGAAACAACGTCATTGGATTTTCCCTCGCTGTCGCGGCGCCGCGTCGAGGCGACGCCATCGACGGCCAGGATGACGGCTCGGCCGCCGTCGATGCAAGGCGCGACACGAGCGGTTGCCATTCGACACGCACGGTAGCGGCCCGTCGCGCGCCGTTACCGGCGAGAATGCCTCACGCGCGCGGGCGCAGCAGGCCGGCGTCGGCGTCCTCGATGCTGAGTGTCCGTCCACGGACTTCCCGAGTCAATTGAATCGGTTAAGAACGATGGACTTTCAGGATCATCGTGATTCACTGGCGGCCACCGACGGGAGGGTTGGCCGATGTGGACCAAGAAGAATCGCCCACGCTACAATCGCGATCATCTGC
>CAMDVZ010000172.1 GCA_945878895.1 Caenispirillum bisanense
TTGCCTTTGCGTATCAACGCTTCCAGTAGATCGCGTTCCTCGACGCTCAGCCGCACGACATACTTCTTTATCGAGATATCACTCCCGGACATGATCGCCTCCCTCGCTGGTGTCGCGAGCAGAGAGACTCACAAAATCCACGCCCTTTCGAATTAATTGAAGCGAGCGACTAGCCTTCTTCGACTGGTCGCCGCCCGCCTGGCCCGTCACGCAATAGGCTGCCGCGATCACGCTGCGCGTCGTCTCGTGGCCGTCGCCGCCGAGAATCTCCTGCTCGTCGGCGACGACGACGTCCTTCGGCTGGAACAACAGATTAGCGTGTTTGGCCTTGAGGCCGCGTTCGAGATAGACCAGCGCGTGGTTCGGCGGCGCCGGTGTCGCGGGCATGGTGATGAATCGCGACGGAACTATCCACTGATCGGCGCGTATGGCGTCTTGCAGTAGCGGCAAATCAGGGCGTCTGAAGGACCGTATTCGGCGCATTGCGTACATTTTCGGGCGCCGCGCCCGCTGTTGTTGAGCGGCTTGGCTAGAGCCAGATAGAAGAACACGCCCGGCCAAAATATCAGCGCCGGAATGAATCACGCCAGCGCTGAGCGACCTTTTATGTGTGCGCCCGCTGTACAGAATAGCGCCGTAAAAACCCAGAATACCGCCAGCAGCAACATCGCGCGCTCCCTTTGTCCGGCGTCGTGATAAATCGCGACCACGTACTTCGAGTTTAGCAGTCGTCATATTAAAAATTACACACCTAAGTCAATAATTTTGGGGAGCATTTAAATATAGTGAGAGAATACCACCATGAGTGACAACCCGTCCCCCGAGGAAATCTAGATCGGCCCAACGATTCTGCGCGATTGCGCCGATGAGGTATTGCCACACGATCTTGGGTCTTGCCACCCTGAGGAGGTCGCCGAGCGTATGTTTAGAGCCATGATGTCTCGACTATGCTAAAACGACACTGCATGAATCGAATAAATTTCAGATATACGTCATGAATTATATCAAAATCTGCTTCCATTTCCGAAATAGATAGTATGTGATCTCTGATTTCTATTTTCTTTGTCACTGTATAGATTGATCGCATTGGCGGGCCATCGTCTTCTCTTATCGAGAGTTCTGCATGGGCGTACTTACAGCGCAATATGTACGCTGATCGAAGGTCGTTCCCGAGGACGTGAATTTCTTTCGCGATTTTAATGGTGCCTTCTGCCTTGGTTTCCCGGAGCGCCACTCCATAGGCCGTCAGCATGTCCACCCTGGTGCCGAAGGGGATGCTCCCTCCCAGATAACGAGCGTGCGATTGGCTGATCTTGCTCAATTCGCAAACAGCTTGAAGAACCACCAGCTCGACGATTGTCCATTGCGTGCAAATTTCACCGATCAGCCGCATATGCTCGGTTGGAAAGGGCATCGCTTCTCGAAACTTCGTCACGGTAGCCTCCTCTGATAATACTGAACCGCACCGGCGAAGAGATGGCACGCATCCGCGACGCGGCGTGTCTTGCAAAGTATTTCAGGTAAACTGCAATGTGGAGTCGAGTCAGAAAACGAAAGCCGCAACTCCGAAGAAGCCGACCGTCAGGGCTTACCCAAAAGCCTAGGCAGCAAGCGGCGGATGCGCCGCTTGGCGGCGCCTATAGTTAAGCTGTCGGTACGTTACCGCTTACCGTCCACGCCGTTCAAGGCCCGCAACGCATCGGCCGCGTCGCTGACATCACGGCGCCGCCGCGGCGCGCAGGCGCTCCGGCGTGGCTGCCGTCGCGTCTGCCGCAGCCACGCCAACGCCGCGCTGCTAGCCAGCCGTCTTGTTCAATGCTGCCTTGATGGCTGCGAATCGCTCGTCCGCCTCGGCGCGCGCCTTCTGATGGGTGAAGACGCAGAGTTTGTCGGCGCGGATCGGCGAGAGTGTTCGCGCGGCGACGTCGGTCGGGGTGGGGGCGTGTCTCGCCTCGCGTTCATGCGCTTCCACGGGAGCTTGGGATTGGCCCGCTGCCGGCAAAGCCGTGGCGCCGGGACCTGGCCGGATGTTGCTGCCCGGGTATCGCGTTTGCGCCATGCGTCGTGCCGATGGATATCTCCGGCTTCGACGCATCGTCGTGCGGGATACCTAGCGGTCGACGGCGCGCGCTTACGCCGCCCGCTTCGCGCGCCATTTCGTCCGGGACGTTTCGAAAACCGCCTGGAAGTCGTCGTCTCTTCGTTTGTCGTCCGCGCGCTGCAATTCGCGGATCACCACGCGCGTGAGCGCGTCCCCGTCGCGACCGCAATGGGCGGCCCAGGTCGAGCGCACCGCGATGTCCTGCATCGTCGAGAGCGCCTTGTGGCCCTGCTTCTCCCAGCGGATGACCGTCGCGCGGTCGACGCCCAGCAACGCCCCCATCCGCTCCTGGGAGAGGTCGAGCATCGTCCGCAAGAAGCGGGCTTCCTGGCCGCGCATCGGACGCGGGTCGGCGACGATCCGGGCGGCGATGGCGCGGTGGAGTTCCTCGGCGCGGTCGATCGAGAAAGCTTCTCCGTACTCGGTCCCCTCGACGCGGTGGCCGTTGACCAGCCATACGTTGTCGAGTCCGCACTGCGTGTAGTGGAACAGTGTCGCCGCGCTCATGCCTCGAAGTCCTTCCACATGACCGTACGCACGATCAGCCGGCGGTCGTCGCGGACGATGACCGTCACGGCACAGATGTCGCGCCCGCCGGGCATGCGCGACATCATCGTCGCCTGCCAGTGGCCGCGTTCGTTTCTGACCGGATGGCCCGATACCCGTCCCCGTTGCAGGATGCGGTACACCGTCGGGGTATCGATCACCGGCCCCTCCATCCGTTCGTCGATCCGGTCCAGCGCGTGCGTCGTGATCAGAACGCGGGCAGTGTCCTTCGCCCACTCCCGGATCAAGGTTTCCGCCTCGTCGGCTCTCGGAGCGGTCCAGCGGATCGGCCGCTTGAACGGTATCGGCTCGTCCATGTGTTGCAATATGCAACATCGTCGAGCGTGACGCAAGGCGGCGGTACCCGGCTTATTCGAAGTGACTGCGGATCGTTCTCACGACGCGTGAAGCAGCACCGCGACTCGCCTGGGCCGAGACCCCTGTTGTGCGATTGCGGGCGAGGGGCGCGCCAAGGCCGTTCCACCCAGCAAGCCCAGGACGCGACGACGCTTCATTCGATCACCTCGTCGGCGCGGACGAGGAGGGACGGCGGAATCGTCAGGCCGAGCGTCTTCGCCGTCTCGAGGTTGACGACGAGTTCCACGGCGATCGGCTGCGCTACCGGCAGATCGGCGGGTCTGGCCCCGCTCAGGATCCGGCCGGCGTAGACGCCGATCTGGCGGAAAGGCACGGTCAGGTCTTGGCCGAAGCTGATCAGGCCGCCGGCCACGGCGAACGCCCGGAAGCCGAACATCGTCGGGATGGCGGACCCGGCGGCCAGCGCCACGATTTGCTCCCGCCGCGCAAGCAAGAGTTGATCGGCCTCGACGAGCAGGGCGCCGGCCCCAAGCGAGGCGAGTGCCACGAAGGCGGCGTCGATCTCGCTTTCGGTGGCGGCCGACAGTTCGTGAAGTTGAACCTTCAGGATGCGTGCGGCGCTCCGCGCGTCTCGGATCGCGCGCTCCGAGGCCGGATTGGCCGGGTTGGAGAGCAGCGCGATGGTTCCGATTCCCGGCAGCAGTTCGCGCAGCAATTCGATCCGCTTGGGGCCGAGTTCGCCGGTCAGGACCGTGACCCCCGTCAGGTTTCCGGCCGGCCGCGCGAGACTGGCGATCAGGCCCGCCGCGACCGGATCGTCGCCGACGACGAAGACGACCGGTATCGTCGTCGTCGCGGCTTTTGCCGCGTGCGCGGCGGGGTCGCCGATCGCCACGATCAGCTGGACCTTGCGATCGACGAGCTCGTTCGCCAGCCCCGGCAGCCGGTCGTAGCGGTTCTCCGCCAACCGGTTCTCGAAAGCGACGTTGCGGCCCTCGAAATAGCCGGCCTCGCGCAGTCCGAGACGGAACGCATCGCGGTTGTTGGTGCTACTCGAGGTGAGCGCACTCGATCCACTGCCGAGCCAGCCGATCACCGGCATCGACCTCGGCTGCGCGTCGGGCAGCGACGGCAACGCGGCGACCACGCCGCCGATCAGCGATCCAAGTACCCGCCGCTTCATTCGATCACCTCGTCGGCGCGGGCGAGAAGCGACGGCGGAATCGTCAGGCCGAGCGCCCTTGCCGTGCGCATGTTGATGGCCAGACGAAAGACCGTTGGCTGTTCGATCGGCAGGGTACCCGGATCGACACCGCGCAAGATCTCGGCGACATAGTATCCGGCCCGGTTCAGGATGGCGTCGATTTCCTGGGCATAGGACAGCAGCGCGCCGGCCCGCGACAACGAGCCGGTTCCGCCCGCGATGGTTGGCAGCCGGCGTGCGAGCGCGAGGCTTGCGATGGCATCGATGTTGGCGTCGAACATCGGGTCGGAGATCAGGAACACGCCGTCCACCTTCAGGTCCGCGGCCCAATCGAAAGCGGCGGCAAAATCGCCCGAGGCCGATACCTCGCGAACGTGAATCCGGACGCCCAGCGCGCGGCCGGCGTCGTCGAGGACCGGACGCCATCTGGCGTTGGCGGGGTTGGCCGCCTGCAGCAACGCGGCGAAGCTTCGGGCCGCCGGCAGCGCTTCCTTCAATATCTCGATCCGCTTGCCGATGATCTCCGGGCCGATGGTCCCGATGCCGGTGATATTGCCGCCCGGCCGCGCGAGACTACGGGCGAAGCCTGCCCCGACGGGATCGGCGCTGGGGGCCATGACGATCGGCACCGCGGGCGCTCCCGACTGCGCGGCGCGCACCGACGTCGTGCCCTGGGTGACGATCACGCGGCTGCCAAGTGCGGCCAACTCCCGCGCGAGACCGACGAGACGGCGCGTGTCGTTGTCGGCGTGCCGGATCGCCAGACGCATGGTCTTGCCATCGACGAGACCATACTGGGCGAGACCCCGACGCACCGCCTCGACCCAGCCGGCCAGCGGCTCCGCGGCGCCGAGTTGCAGAATGCCGACGAGGGGCAGATCGTTGCGCGGCTGCGCGAAGGCCGACATGGATGGCAGTTCGACCGTGCATGCCGCCGCGCCGGCAAGGATGGTGCGGCGCCGCCAGGTCATTCGATCACCTCGTCGGCGCGATCGACGATCGATCGGGAGATGGCGAGGCCGAGTGCCTTCGCGGTCCGGAGGTTGATGGCCAGGTTGAATTTCACCGGCGCTTGCACCGGGAGATCTCCGGGTTTCGCGCCACGCAGGATGCGGTGAACGTAGCGCGCCGCGCCGCGGAACTGGTCGTCGACCTCGGTGCCGTAGGACGCCAGACCGCCCTCGGTCGCGAAGTAGCCGAACGCGTAGACCGCCGGCAGCTTTCGGCGCGCCGCCTCGGCGAAGATCGTGGCCCGCAAGGTGGTGGTGGTGGCGTCCGGCAACACCAGCAGGGCTTCCGCGCGCCCGGTCTCGACATTGTCGAGACCACGGCCGATCTCCTCGGCACGCCAGATCGGCACGGGCACGATCGTCACGCCTATCGACGAGGGGGCCTCGTGGGCAAGGCGCAGATAGAAGGTCCCGCCGCCGGGACCTCCCGACGGTCCGTACATCACGGCGATCCGGGCGACGCCGGGGACGATCTCCCGGAGCAGTTCGAGCCATTTGCCGCACAGCGACGCTTCGACGTTGGTGAAGCCCGTCACGTTGCCGCCTGGCCGCGCCATGCCGGCAACCAGCCCGTCGCCGATGGGGTCGGACACCACAACGAACACGATCGGGATCGCGCGCGTCTGGCGCGCCAGCGCCACGCTGGCGGGCGTCGAGCGCACCAGGATCACGTCCGGTCGCGATTCCACGATGTCGCGCGCCACCGGCGGAAGCCGGCCGAGGTCGCCACCCGTCGAGTGAACCTCGATCCGCAGATTGCGGCCATCGACCCATCCCAGTCCGGCGAGTTCCGTGGCGAGGATCGCCAGGTGCGATCGGGATGCCGGGTCGATGTCGCCATGGGGAAGCAGCACGCCCACGCGTCCCGCCGGTCTGCTGCGCCAGCGCATCCGGCGACACTGCCGTCGCCGCGCCCACGAGCGACAGAAACCCGCGGCGTCCTGGTCGATCGTGTGGCATCCGTGTCCTCGAGGCGTTCGATCACGCACCGCGCTTGGTCAGCTTGTCACCGGGACGTGGTGTTGTCGAACCCGTTGTCGCGACCGTTGGCGCCATTCCCCCGATCACGCCGAGCGCGACGTCGCGGCGCAACGACGTGCCGGGCTGTCGTCCGGCGCCCGGAGTTTCATCCGGGTAAAATTCCGGGCGACCCGGCCAACGCCAACCGCGATCGGTCCGGGATGGGCGGAATCGGCTAGGCGCGGCGTTCCGGAATCGGTCCCGAAGCGTCCCGGGCGATGCATTTGGCGGCCGCAATCGGTGTTTCGGCGCCCGAATTCGTGCCGAATCGGGCATCGACGACGCTTCCGCGCCTGTTTCGAGGCACCAAAAGCGGTTTACCCGCCCCGAATCGACGTCGAGTCGCACAATTCCGCGGGGTTTCGACGGTCGTTTCGGCGCCCCGATCACGCCATCCACGGCGGCACGTCCTCCTCCCCGATCGCTTGCTCCGGCGCCAGTGCGAGGCTGTCGACCCGCGCCCGGTCGCCGCCGACGACGATCCGGTCCGACGGCTTGGCGTCGCGCCACGAATCCCATGCCGACACGATGCGGTCGTTCAGGGCAAGGTGGTCGCGCACGACGTCGACGCGGACGAACCAGAGGCCGGTCGTGTTGGCGTGGCCGAACATGCCGGGATCGATCCGCCCGTCGCGGCACAGGCGCCAGACGTCGCCGGCGGTCGCGAACATCTCGCCCGGCAGATCGGTGGGGTCGAACCCGATCCCGAGGCGGTGCGTCAGCACGGCGTCGAGCTGCGCGTCGATCCGCCGCCAGCGAACCTCCATCGGGTCCCATGCCTCGCAGATCCAGTGGTCTTCCCAGCGGTCGTGGAAGTAGGAGGCGAAGCCGCAGCGCACGCGTGCGGGCACGCCCTGGTGGCGCAGCAGGGCGCAGGCCATCAGCGCGAAGTCGCGGCAGGTGCCGATCGAGCGGCGTTTGGGCGCGCGGGGCAGCGGCAATGGCCGGTCGTCGAGTGACGCGATGCGGGCCAGCCGTGCCGCCATCGGCAGCGTCTCGCGGTCGGCCGGGCCGGTATTCTCCGCCGGCTCGCCGTAAGCCGACAGCCATTCGGCGTGGATCAGCACGCCGTGGATGGTCTGGCAGAGCGAGTCAACGTCGGCGGGCACGTCGTCGAACCGGAAGGCCTCGGCGCCGGGATCGGTCATCGGACTGTCGGCGAGCCAGCGGCTCGGATTGTCGGGCATGGTTTCGAGGCGTCTCGTGGTGGAGCGGCATGACCGGCATTTACGGCTGGGCGATTGATAGCGCACGACGGGGCGGACCGGCGCGTCATTCTTCGTGGGCAGCGGCGGGATGTGTTGTATTTTTGCAACAATTCGCATTCATTCGGAATATATCCGGCAAGCCGCAACGGTCCAGTGTTTCACGTGAAACACTCGGCAGGCATTTCGGAGCGCCGGATTGTCGCGTCGATCATGCTCGCGCGACCCGCCGCGGGTCCGGGAAGCGGTGACGGCGGCGTCGCGCGGCCTCGCGGCGCGAATCCCCGGAAATCGCTGCGGTACAGACATCGCATCACCCCGCCAGCATGCTCTTTGGAACCCCGCGCGCGCCGATGCCGACCGTCGGGCCGACCGTCGCGTCGGTCCTCGTCGTTGGCCGCGCCGCGCCCGCCTTCGGCCGGCGCGAACGCCGCCGCCTTGTCGCGGCCCCCGGCGGTCTGCTACACGCCAGCGCTCTTTGCGATCCCGTGACAATGGGGTCTTTCCGGTCCGGGGTGTCGTCGCCCGCGGACCACCCCAACCGCCGCCCGAGCGCCCATGAATCCGACGCCCACCCTCAACCCGACCCTGCCGCTGCGCCGCGGCGGCTTCTCGTCCGTGGTCGAGGCGCTGGACTACGCCGCCCGGGGCGAAACCGGCCTGAATTTCTACGACGCGCGCGGCCGCCTGCTGTCGTCGTTGACCTATCGCGACATGGCCGCCCGCGCCAAAGTGTTCGCGCGGCGCCTGATCGGCGCCGGCTTCGCCCGCGGCGAGCGCATCCTGATCACCGCCGACACCTGGCCCGGCTTCGCCGATGCCTTTTTCGGCGCCCAGTACGCCGGCCTGGTGCCGGTGCCGGTGTCGCTGCCGGCCGGCCTCGGCGGCAAGGACGCCTATATCGAGCAATTGCAGCGCCAGCTGGTCGCTTCCGGCGCCGTCGCGGCCCTCGCCACCGACGAACTGGCGTCCTATGTCGCGACCGCCGCCGAGGGTACCGCGGCGCGGCTGGTCGGACCGATGGCGGCGTTCGAGGCCTTGCCCGAGAAGCCGGTCGACCTGCCGTCGTGGGGTGCCGACGAGCGCTGCTATCTGCAATTTTCCTCCGGCAGCACGCGCTTTCCGCTCGGCGTCGACATCCGCCAGGATGCCCTGATGGCCAACGTGAACGGCATGGTGTCGGACGCGGGTCTCGGCGTGCGGGCGGGCGACGCCGCCGTCAGCTGGTTGCCGTGGTATCACGACATGGGGCTGATCGGATTCCTGATCGGGCCGATATGTTCGCAGCGCACCGTCGACTATCTGGCGCCGCGCGAGTTCGGCCGCCGGCCCATGCAGTGGCTGAACCTGATATCACAGCGCCGCGCCACCATCACCTACAGCCCCAGCTTCGGCTACGACCTCGTGGCGCGGCGCGCCCAGACCCAGGCGCTCGACGGCCTGTCGCTCGATTGTCTCCGGGTCGCCGGCATCGGCGGCGACATGATCCAGGCCCGCGTGCTGCGCCGGTTCGTCGAAACATTCGGCCCCAAGGGTTTCGACGGCGGCGCCTTCCTGCCCAGCTACGGCATGGCCGAGGTGTGCCTGGCCCTGAGCTTCGTCGCCCGCGGCGACGGCTTCAGCGTCGACCACGTCGATCGGGCCGCGCTGGGCGAGGAAAATATCGCCAAACCGGCACCCGGCGCCGACGAGACGGTGGCGCGCGAATTCGTGGTCTGCGGCACGCCCTTGCCGGGACACACCGTCGAGGTCCGCGACGAGACCGGCACGCTGCTCGGCGAACGCCAGGTCGGACGGATTTTCGCGCAAGGCCCCAGCATCATGGCCGGCTATCACGAGGCGCCGGAGGCCACCGCCGACGCGCTGCGCGACGGCTGGCTCGATACCGGGGACCTCGGCTACTGGCTCGGCACCCAGCTGGTCGTCACGGGCCGCGCCAAGGACCTGATCATCGTCAACGGCCGCAACATCTGGCCCCAGGACATCGAGTGGGCGGTCGAGGAATTGCCGCAGCTCAAGCGTGGCGATGCCTGCGCCTTTTCGCTCGCC
>CAMDVZ010000173.1 GCA_945878895.1 Caenispirillum bisanense
GAAGGGAAGGGCTTCGTGTTGCGCAGGGCCTTCTCGGCGGGAGGCGACATGTGCGGATGCCTTGGCGAAATCCGGGGGGAGGAGCATGAAAGGGAAAAGCCCCGCGCAATCGTCGTGGAGATACTCCGGGGCCGCCGTCTCGCGTGCGAGCCATCGTGACCGTCGATCTTTCCCGACTTCCCTCCGTCGATCGCGTGCTGGCCGACGAAGCCGGCGCGACCCTCGTGACGACCCATGGCCGGGTGCCCGCGACCGACGCGGTGCGCGCCGCGCTGGCCGATCTGCGCGCCGCCAGGGCGCTGGCCGATGTCGCGGGCGTGGCGCTGATCGCGGGCAAGCGGCTGACCGCCGAGATGGCGCCCTCGCAGCGCCGCATGATCAACCTGACCGGCACGGTGCTGCACACCAATCTCGGCCGCGCCGTGTTGGCCGAGGAAGCCGTGCGCGCCGCCGCCGAGGTGCTGGCCGCACCCTCGAACCTCGAATACGACGTGGCGTCCGGCAAGCGCGGCGAACGCGACGACCACGTGCGCGGCTGGCTGCGCAAGCTGACCGGCGCGGAGGACGCCGTTATCGTCAACAACAACGCCGCGGCCGTGGTGCTGGTGCTCAACACGCTGGCGCTTGGCCGCGAGGTGCCGGTGTCGCGCGGCGAGCTGATCGAGATCGGCGGTGCCTTCCGCATGCCCGACATCATGGCGCGCTCGGGCTGTCGGCTGGTCGAGATCGGCACCACCAACCGCACCCACGCGCGCGACTACGAGGGCGCCGTCGGCCCCGACACCGCGATGCTGATGAAGGTGCATCCCTCCAACTACGCCGTGGTCGGCTTTACCAACGTGGTGGCGGAGAAAGAGATCGCCGCGATCGCGCATCGGCATGGCCTGCCCTTCGTCAACGATCTGGGTAGTGGCCAGCTGGTCGATCTCGAACGCTGGGGCCTGCCGCACGAACCGACCGTGCGCGAAGCCATCGCCGATGGCGCCGATCTGGTGACCTTCAGCGGCGACAAGCTGCTGGGCGGCCCGCAATGCGGCATCGTGGTGGGCAAGCGCGAGCTGGTCCAGAAGCTGGCGAAGAACCCGCTCAAGCGAGCCCTGCGGCTCGACAAGGGCCGTCTGGCAGCCCTCGAGGCGACGCTGCGGCTGTACGCCGACCCCGATCGTCTCGCCGAGCGCCTGCCGACCCTGCGCCTGCTGACGCGCACGGCCGCCGATATCGAGGCGCAGGCGAGGCGCGTGCTGCCGGCGGTGACCTCGGCGTTGACGGGGCACGCGAGCGTGTCGGTCGAACCCTGCCGCAGCCAGATCGGCAGCGGCGCCTTGCCGGTCGACCGCCTCGAAAGCCATTGCCTGGTGTTGCGCCCGGTCGCGACCGGCAAACGCGCCGGCGGCGCCGTCGACCGACTCGCCTCGGCGTTCCGCGCCCTCGCCGTGCCGGTGATCGGCCGCATCGAGGACGATTCGCTACGCTTCGACCTGCGCTGCCTCGACGACGAGGCCGGCTTCCTCGCCCAACTCGCCTCGCTGCACGTCAGCGAGGGGGCGGGCGGATGATGGCGGGATCGTTCAACATCATACCTTCCCCTGCGCTTCGCGGGGGAAGGTGGCCGAAGGCCGGATGGGGGTGTGTTCGTCGCGATCAGGGACCGTCGGACAGGGATGGATTGCGCTTCGCGCGGTCGCATCGGCGACGTGGCCAGTCGGCAACGCCGCGCTTGCCGCGCCACCCACCCCCATCCGCCCTTCGGGCACCTTCCCCCGCCGTTGGCGAGGGAAGGTATGATTCTCTGGTGGGCGAGGGCGGCAAGCCGGCGGGTGCAATGTTTGGCGCACCGGCCGATGAACGAAACAGGTGTCATCCCGAGCGCAGCGAGGGATCCCAACGCGGTGTCGATGCAGCAGGAGACCGGGAAGAATCCGGGGTCCCTCGGAAACGGGACCGCAAGCGGCCCGGAGCTCGGGATGACATCGGGGCAGTAGCGCAGTCGTGCGCCGGAATCCGTGAATGGGGTAGCGTGTTCCGGCGCGGTCGGAGAACTCCGATCCCGCGTGGCCCGCTCCCACGCACTCTCGACGCTTCGTCGCCGCATCCGGCGGCAGGCGCCTGAGATGAAACTCCTCGACCGTCTGTTGGGCCGCAAGCCGGCGCCCGCGACGCCGCCGGAGCCGGATGTCGAGACGACGCTGGCGCGCGCCAAGGCGCTGTTCGAGGCCGGCGACGTGGGCGGCGCGTTCGATATCTGGCACGCGCTGGCGCATGCCGGCGTGGCGCGCGCCCAGGCCAATCTCGGTGGCCTCTTCGCCACCGGCGCTGGCGTCGAGCGCGACGACGACGAGGCGGTGCGCTGGTTCAGGATCGCGGCCGAGGCCGGCGATCCGGTCGCGCAGCAGAACATGGCGTTGATGTACTACGAGGGCCGCGGCACCGATGGCGATCTGGCGCAGTCGGCGCGGTGGTATCGCGCGGCCGCGGAATCGGGCGAGGCCGAAGCCATGAACATGGCGAGCTGGATGGCCTGCGAGGGCGTCGGCGGGCCGGTCGACTACGAGGTTGCCCGCCACTGGGCCGAGGGCGCCGCGGCCCGTGGCGTGGCGTCGGCGATGTGCCGGCTGGGACAAATCCACCACAACGCCTGGGGCGTCGAGCGCGATCCGGTCGAGGCGGCGCGCTGCTTCGAGCAGGCCGCGCGGCTGGGCGACGCGGAAGCGCAGGCGATGCTGGGGGCGGCGTGCCTGATGGGGCTCGGCATCGGGAAGGACATCGTCCAGGCGTGGCGCTGGCTGACGCGGGCGCAGCGCCAGGGCGACCCGCTCGCCGCCGGCTTCCTGCAACGCGCCCGCGAGATCGCGACGCCCGACGAGATCGCCGAGGCCGAGCGGCTGATCGCGGCGGGAGACCGGGCATGATCGTCGGCACCGCCGGCCATATCGACCACGGCAAGACGACGCCGGCGCGGGCGTTGAGCGGTGTCGATACCGGGCGTCTGATCGCTGCACGTGGTGGTCACGCAGGGACGGTTTCCGATGCATGTCCGTCTCCTTCGTCTTCGGCTTGGGCATCCACGCATCCCGCCTCTATTTAGAAAGTGCTGTGCTGCATCTACTTCTTCCCTTCCCCCGCTGGCGGGGGATGGTGCCCGAAGGGCGGAAGGGGGTGGTTCGCGGGCAAGCACGCCGCCCTCGAAATTCCATCGCGTTCGCGTCGAGTGCCATTGGCGCAGCGATTTTGCCACGCTCGCGACATGGCCCGGGCATCGACAACCACCCCCATCCGCCCCTTCGGGGCACCTTCCCCCGCGGGCGGGGGAAGGGCAGAACTCTCTGCGGTGCAATACTTTTTCGGCACGGACGGCGACGTGGATGCCCAAGCCACGGACGGAAACGAGGGGCGTGACGTGAAGCGCCCAGTGCAATCGCCCTCGATCGCGGCGGGAGACCGGGCATGATCGTCGGTACCGCCGGCCACATCGACCACGGCAAGACGACCCTGGTGCGGGCGCTGACCGGCGTGGATACCGACCGGCTGCCCGAGGAGAAAGCGCGCGGCATCACCATCGATCTCGGCTTCGCATACCTGCCGGCAGGCGACGGCGGCACGATCGGCTTCGTCGACGTGCCGGGACACGAGCGCTTCGTGCACAACATGCTGGCGGGGGTCGGCGGCATCGACTACGCGCTGCTTGTCGTGGCGGCCGACGATGGCGTGATGCCGCAAACCCGCGAGCATCTGGCGATCCTCGATCTGCTGGGGGTGAGCCGCGGTTGTGCGGTGATCACCAAGGCCGATCTGGTCGATTCCGAGCGGCTGGCGGCGGTCGATTTCGACATCCAGGTCCTGCTCGAGGGCACCAGTCTGGCGGGCGCCGACGTGGTGCCGATCTCCGCCCATAGCGGCCTCGGCATCGAGGACCTCAAGGCGCGGCTCGATCTGGAAGCCGAGGCGACCACGCCGCGCGCAAGCACGGGACGTTTCCGCCTGCCGGTCGACCGCTGCTTCTCGCTCAGTGGTGCCGGCACCGTCGTGACCGGCACGGTGATCGCGGGCGAGGCGCGCGAGGGCGACCAGTTGGTGATGCTGTCGAGCGGCGCCCAGGCCCGCGTGCGATCCCTGCACGCCCAGAATCGCGCCGCGCCGGTGGGCCGCGCCGGCGACCGCTGCGCCATCAACATCGCTGGCCCCGGCATCGGGCGCGACACCATCCATCGCGGCGACTGGCTGGTGGCGCCCGAACTGCGCCGGCCGACCGACCGGATCGACGCCCGGCTGCGCCTGCTGGCCGACGAGCCGCGCCCGTTGCGGGCCTGGACGCCGGTCCATCTCCATCTCGGCGCCGCCCACGTCATGGCCCGCATCGTGCCGCTCGACGTCGACGCGATTCCGCCCGGCGGCGAGGGGTTGGTGCAGATCGTGCTCGAGGCGCCGATCGGCGCCCTGCACGGCGATCGTTTGGTGCTGCGCGACCAGTCGGCGCGGCGCACCATGGCCGGCGGCATCGTGCTCGATCCGTGGGGACCGGCGCGCTACCGCCGTCGCCCCGAGCGCCTGGCGACGTTGCGGGCGATGGACGAGGCCGACCCGGCCGCGGCACTGGCGGCACTCGCCGCGCCGCCGCCGGGCCATGTCGATCTCGGCCTGTTCGCGATCGCGCGCAATCTGGTGCCGGCCGTTCTCGAGGAGGCCATCGCCGCCGCCGAACTCCAGGCGCTGCCGCTACCGACCGGTGGTGCCGGTCCCTTCGCCTTCGCCGCCGAGCGGGCCGCGGCGCTGGGTGCGGCGATCCTGGCGGCACTGACCGCGCATCACGCGAAGAACCCCAACAGCGCGGGTCTCGAACCCGCCAAGCTGCGCTTGGCGTTGCTCGAACGATTGCAACTCCAGCCCTTCGGCGCTCTCGTCGGCGGCTTGCTGGCTGCCAAGAAGATCGAGTCCGACGGTCCGTGGCTGCGGCTGCCCGGCCATTCGGTGCGCCTCTCGGCGATGGACGAACGCATCTGGGCGCGGATCGAGCCCGATCTGCGCGCCGAACGGTTCGGGCCGCCGCGCGTGCGCGATTTCGCCGACGCGCATGATTTTCCCGAGGCGCCGGTGCGCGACCTGCTCAAGCGGCTGAGCCGCATGAGCGTGGTGTGGCAGGTGGCGCAAGACCATTTCTTCCTGCGCGAGGCGGTGGCCGAGATGGCCACCATCGTCGCCGACCTCGCCGCCACCGCGACCGATGGACGTTTCAAGGCGGCCGAATTCCGCGATCGCATCGGCGGCGGCCGCAAGGTGGCGATCCAGATACTGGAATTCTTCGACCGCGCCGGCCTGACCAAACTCGCCAACGAAGTCCGCACCGTGGACAAGGTGAAGCTGGAACGATTCGTCAATCGCGTCGGGACGTCGTAAAATGAAACCAGCACGGAGGAGAATCGCCCCCGGTGGGGCGGCCGGACTTCAAACCCGGTAAGGGCCGTCGGACGGTCCTTCGTGGGTTCGACTCCCACTCTCTTCCGCCAACTCCCTTCCGATAGTGTCCAGAGAGAGCCGAAACAGCCTTTAATTACGGGCATTTCAGGCCAATTGATATCTGGGGGCATCCCGAGAGGTTTGGTGGAAGCTACCCCCAAATGGGGGTATATCTGGGGGTACGCGGCAAGTGCCGCTTCCGGGATACCCCCACGATGCTGACCGACGTTCTGATCCGTTCCGCCAAGGCCGAAGCCAAGCCGCGCAAGCTGGCCGATGGGCGGGGGCTTTACTTGCTGGTGACGCCGGCCGGTGGTCGCCTGTGGCGCGTCAAGTTCCGGTTTGCCGGAAAGGAGAAGGTCCTGGCGTTGGGTGCCTACCCGGCTGTGTCGCTCAAGGACGCGCGCACGCGGTGCGAGGAAGCCCGGCGACAGCTGGCCGATGGTCTCGACCCGTCGGCGACGCGACAGGAAAGGAAGCGGGCGGAACGGGAGACGGCCGAAAACGATTTCGAGAGCGTCGCACGGGCGTGGCTGGCGAATATCGAGGCCGATTGGTCGTCGCAGCATCACGCGGACTCGCTGAAGCGCTTCGAGGTCCACGTCTTCCCCAAGATCGGGCACCGGCCGATCCGGGACGTGACCGCGCCGGAGTTGCTCGCGGTCCTGCGCGCCATAGAGGCGCGGGGAACCATCGAATCGGCGCACAAGGTATTGCGGGCCTGCGGGCAGGTCTTCCGCTTTGCCATCGCGTCGGGCCGCTGTGACCGCAATCCCGCCGCCGACCTGCGCGGGGCGCTCAAGGCGCGGCCGAAGCCCAAACCGATGGCGGCGCTGTCGGCTGGCGACCTGCCCGACCTGCTGCGGCGCATCGAGACCTATGACGGCGACCTCCAGACCCGTCTGGCTCTGCGGCTCCTCGCCCTGACATTCGTGCGCACCAACGAATTGCGCGGCGCGACCTGGGCCGAAATCGACCTCGACAAGGCGGAATGGACTATCCCCGGCGAACGGATGAAGACCGGGGCGCCGCACCACGTGCCGCTGTCGCGGCAGGCGGTCGAGGCCTTCCGCGCCCTGCGCGCAATCAACGGCGACCGCGACCTCGTGTTTCCGGGCCGCCGGCCGATCCAGCCCATGAGCAAGAACACGATCCTCTTCGCGCTCTACCGGATGGGCTACCGCAGCCGGATGACCGGGCACGGTTTCCGGGCCGTGGCCTCGACGATCCTCAACGAGCTGGGCTTCCGCCCCGATGTTATCGAGCGGCAGCTTGCCCATGCCGAAAAGAACGCCGTGCGGGCCGCCTATCACCGGTCGCAGTACCTCGAAGACCGCACGGCGATGATGCGGCAATGGGCCGACTACCTCGACACACTGCGCGAAGGCGGCGGCAACGTGGTCGCGCTCCGGCGGGCGCGCCCGGAGGCGGCGGAACAGTAGCGCGTGCCGGATAGTCCGGAGCCGCATCCCACGCAATGGCGCGGCGCGTCCCCGCACCCACAATCAACCGCGCTTCGGTTCGACGGGCGACAGGCCACCCGCCCCGAAATCGTCCAGAAATTCCGAAACCGGGTCGACCCCCGTCACCAGCAGGTGATCCCGAGCACGGGTGCATGCGACATACAGGAGGTGGCGTTCGGTGTCGTAGACTTCGCGCAGATCGGCGTCCTCGCCGACGGTTTCGATGCGCTCCTGGAGGGGAATGACCTCGTCGTCGCATGCCATCACGACGACGGCACGGAATTCCAGGCCCTTGGCCAGATGCATCGTCGCGATGGAAACCTGGCCGCTGGCGGTCTCGACGTTGTCGTCGAGCACCCTCGATGCCAGACCGGCTGCCGTGACGGCGGATTGGGCGCGTGGGAGTTGGGCCGCCGAGCGGACGAACACACCGATCTCGTGCGGCACCACGCCCGTTTTGGCCTGCTCGACGAGCCATTTGCCGACGACTTCGATCTCTTCGGCCTCGCTGGGGAGCGTCCGGATCGTCGGCGGCGGACCGTTGAACACCGAAATTGTGTCGCTGCGATCCTCAGTGATGCCGTCGACGTCGCTGACCGTTGGCCCGAGCAGGCGGTCGGCCTGGGTGCGGATCTGGTGCGACGTCCTGTAGTTCACCCGAAGCGTCCGGGAACGGCCGCGAATGTCGACCCCGAGACTCTTCCACGAGAAGGGTTGCTGGAATATCCGCTGGCCCAGATCGCCGGCGAAAAACAGGGCGTTGGGCCGACTGCCACCCAGTGCCGCCAGAAACCGCAGATGGCCGATCCCGATGTCCTGGGCCTCGTCGACCACGGCGAAATCGAACAGGACCGCCTTCTTCTTCGCGATCACGGTGGCCAGCGTCGTGAACAGTTCCGCGTGCGTGATCATCTGGCGTGATTTCAGCCCGCTGCGGACTCGTTCGAAGATCGACCACAGGGTCTGGCGTTCCGCTTCCGGCAGCCGTGTCTTGCGGCCAAGCCGCGCGACGTCCCGATAGGCGTCCCAGGTCGTCAGTTGCCACGCGTCGACCACCTGGTCCCACTCGGTGACAAGGAAGTGCATCCCGAATTTGTGGCCCGGTGTCTCGCTGGCGGCGGCACGGATCAGCCCGACGAGCGTGTCGCGATCCGCAAGCGTCGCCGACGCGACGTGCGTCTTGTAGAGGCGCAGGCCGATGGCATTCAGGGAATGGACATCGATCCGCTCGGCGAGTCGCGGTTCGCTCCCGAGCAGTCGCTTCAGTTTAGTGCGCAGTGCGTTGGCCAGTGTATCGGAGAAGGTCGTCAGCAGAACGCGGGCGTCCGGTCGGGTGCGTCCGAGATGGGCGGCCCGATGCAGTGCGACGATGGTCTTCCCGGTTCCCGCCGACCCGGAGACGCGGGCCGGTCCCGCATGGTCGCGTTCGACCAGCTGCCGCTGCTCGGGATGGAGAAAGACGGTCCATTTCTCCACGGGAAATCCAGCGCCCGCTGCAATTCCTCGACATTCGACATGACCCGGAAGCGGCGCTGGGCATCGGGATGGTCGAACGGGCTGGTCGCCGTTGCTGCGGGTTCGGCGATGCGGGGTTTGCCACCAGTCGCCAGCTCCAGCAGCGCTTCCGCCGCTTCGGCCGGAAGATGGTCGGCGAGGGTCAGCAACGTATCCTCGGTCGCGGCCTTCACGTCCTTCAGCCATTCGGCCGGCACGCCATAACCGAGAAGCTCGTCGTCCGACCGGTTGCCGAACAGCAGCGGTTTCGCGGTCGCGGCGGGCTTGCCGAGATCGAGCGTCGTCTGGACGTAGACCGGGACCAGCACCTCCTTGACGGTTTCGCGAATCTCCACCAGCTGCGCCGCACCGGTTTTGGGGTGGGTTTCCAGCTTGCGGCGTTCGGCCCAGTCGTAGGCCTTGTCGTGATGGTCGACGTAGCACAACAGCAGACTCGCGTCGCTCCGGTGCACGATCAGCCGGATGTCGCTGCCCACGCGGACCGACCAGAAGTTCTTGTCCCAGGCCTTGTCGAGTTTGTGGAGTCGCAGGCCCGGGCTCGCCGGGTTGAGTTGCAGATCGAACGCGGTCGTCTTGACGGACTTCTGCTCGTCGCCCGTCAGGCGGGCAAGGCTGTCGGTGAAGGTGTCGGCGATGCGGAATTCCATATCACTCAATTCTGTATTTGCGATGGAGGATCGAATATTCCAGACCGTCGAGATCGCGCCACGTCAGGAGTGTGTCTGCATTCGAAACCCGTTCGCGCAACATCACTGCGGCCGGAGAAGATTCATGAACCATATCCAGAAGTTGGGCGCTCCAGAGAGGAGTTAGGAGACGGTTTCTCTGTTCGTTTCGGTGAGTATAATGCAGCCCAAGCCCTACGTAGTGTCAACGCCGGAGACAAAATGCATCGGTACGCCGGAGTAAAGATGCATCAGTGAGGCTGGCAGGAAGGCCCCCCGCGGGGGGCCTTCCTGCGTTTCGCGATCAGGTTTGGCTGGCGTCGTCGGGGGCGTTACGGGAGCGCCGCTTGC
>CAMDVZ010000174.1 GCA_945878895.1 Caenispirillum bisanense
GGGCCGGGTGCTGTTCGGTGCCGTCGGCGATGGCGACCGGCTCGAATTCACGGTGATCGGCGACGCAGTGAACCTGGCCGCCAAGCTCGAGAAGCACACGAAGACCGAGGCGGTGCGCGCGCTCGCCGACGCCGCGACCTACGATCTCGCGCTGCGCCAGGGCTACCTGCCGCCGTTCGAACGCGAGCGCAGGATCGCGCGCGCCGTCGCCGGCGTCGCGACGCCGGTCGATCTCGTCGTGCTCGAGGCCTGAGCGGGCCGACACGCTCGCCTTGCCCTTCGCCATCGCCTTGCCCTTTGATCGATCACCGCCTATGTAGGGGCGAGCGTCGGCGAAGGCCGCCGCGCCTCCCGTCGGGGGTTTGCGTGGGCAGCAATATCGAAATCGTTCTCATCGCGCTGGTGGCGGTGTTCTTGGTGCTGCGCCTGCGCGCGGTGCTGGGCAAGCGGACCGGCGGCGAGCAACCGCCGGCGCAGGATCCCTTCGCGCCCACGGCGCCGCCCGTCGATGCGCGGACGCCCGCCGGCACGGCCCCGCCGCCGGCCGGCGGCGAACCGGTCCGCCCCATGGCGCCGCCGGCCAAGATCGCCGCCGCCGCCGCCGAAGCGGTCGAGAAAATCGCCGCTGCCGACCGGTCCTTCGAGCCACGCGGTTTCGCGACCGGCGCGCGCGCCGCCTTCGAGATGATCGTCGGCGCTTTCGCCAAGCCCGACGTCGCCTTGCTGAAGCCGCTGCTCGACGAAGCGACCTACCGCAGCTTCGAGACCGCCGTGCGCGATCGCCAGGCCGCCCGCCACGTGCTGGAGACTTCGCTGGTCGGATTCATCTCCAGCGACATCGTCGACGCCAGAATGGACGACAGCCGCGCCTTCGTGACCGTCCGCTTCGTCACCGAGCAGATCAACGTCACCCGCGGCGCCGACGGCCTGGTGGTCGACGGCAATCCCAACGCGGTCGAGACCGTGCGCGACGTCTGGACGTTCGCGCGCGACACGCGGTCGGGCGACCCGAACTGGCTGCTGGTCAAGACCGACAGCGAGGCCTGAAAACGGCGGCTTGCGGATCGCGCGCCGAGCGGTCAGGATTTTTCCGGAAACATCGGAGACCCGGTTTGCTTGGTTTTGTCGCTTCCACCTTCCGTGGCTGGTTCACGCTGGCGCTGCTGGGCGCCGGCCTCGCGGCCTGTGGCTCCGAGGCAGGCGCGCCCGCCGACGGGACGGCGGCGCGCGGCAAGCCCGCCGTCGCGACGGCGGTGTCGTTCAACGACCTGCCGGGCTGGCGCGAGGACAATCCGGTCGAGGCCGTGGCGGCGCTGCGGCGTTCCTGCCCGAAGTTGATTGCCGGCGGCGACACGCGCATGCGCATCGACGCCGGCGAATTGCGCGCCTCGGCCGACGACTGGCGCCGGATTTGCGCCGCCGCCGACCAGGGTGCCGGCCGCGACGCCGCGGCCGCGCGCGGCTTCTTCGAACGCCATTTCCAGGCCTGGTCGCTCGGCGGCCCCGGCGTGGAAGCGAAGTACACCGCCTACTACGAGCCCGAAATCAAGGGCAGCAAGGCGCCCTCGCGCCGCTTCACCGTGCCGGTCTTCAAACGCCCGCCCGACCTGAACGCCGACACGCCCTATCTGACCCGGACCGAAATCGAGAATGGCGCCCTGCGCGGCAAGGGGCTGGAGGTCGCCTGGGTCGAGGACGCGATTGGCCTGTTCGAGATCCAGGTGCAAGGCTCGGGCCGCATCGCGCTCAGCGAAGGCGGCGTCATGCGGCTGGGCTTCGACGGCACCAACAACCGGCCCTACACGGCGATCGGCAAGGTGCTGGTCGACGATGGCTCGCTGGCCAAGGGCGAGGTGACGTGGCCGCGCATTCGCCAGTGGCTGCTCGCCAACCCGGCAAAGGCGCGCGACGTCATGCGCCGCAACGAACGCTTCGTGTTTTTCCGCGACATGCGCGGCGGCGGACCCCTTGGCGCCCAGGGTGTCAACCTGACCAGCGGCCGCAGCCTCGCGATCGACCCGGCACACGTGCCCTACGGCCTGCCCGTGTGGGTCGACACCCAGCGGCCGGCCCCGCGCGCCGGCACCACGCCGTTCCGTCGCCTGATGATCGCCCAGGACACCGGCGGCGACATCAAGGGCCCCGCCCGCGGCGACATCTTCCTCGGCGCCGGCGCTGGCGTCGGCGACATCGCCGGCCGTTTCAACGCCGGTGGTCGCATGTACGTGCTGTTGCCGAAGCGATAGACGCGCCGACGCGCGGCGGTTGCGTCGCGGGCGCGCGCGCGCCATTGTGATCGCGCCATTCCCCTCGTCGCCACACGCCCACGGTCAGATGAATTCCGCGCCTGTTTCCACCGCTCCCCGCCATTCGACGCGCCCAGGAGCCGGGCTCGACGTGGCCCTGTTCGTCACCTGTCTGGTCGACATGTTCCGCCCCGGCGTCGGCTTCGCCGCCGTCAAGCTGCTGGAGGATGCCGGCTGCCGCGTCGTGGTGCCCGACGCGCAGACCTGTTGCGGCCAGCCCGCCTACAATTCCGGCGACCGCTTCGACGCCCGCGAGGTCGCCCGCGGCGTGATCGCGGCGTTCGAGGGTTTCGACTACGTCGTGGTGCCGTCGGGTTCCTGCGGCGGCATGATAAAACATCACTATGCCGGCCTGTTCGAGGACGAGCCGGCGATGAAGGCGCGCGCCGAGGCGCTGGCGAGCCGCACGTTCGAGCTGACCTCGTTCCTGGTCGACGTGCTGGGCGTCACGAAGCTCGACGCACGCTGCGACGCCAGGGTCGCCTATCACGATTCCTGCTCGGGGTTGCGCGAGCTCGGCGTCAAGACGCAGCCGCGCACGCTGCTGGACTCGGTGACTGGCGTGTCGATCGCCGAGCTGCCGGGTGCCGAGATCTGCTGCGGCTTCGGCGGCACGTTCTGCGTCAAGTACCCCGACATCTCCAACGCCATGCTCGACGACAAGATGGCCGAGATCGACGCCAGCGGTGCCGACACGCTGCTGGCGGGCGACATGGGCTGCCTGCTGAACATGGCGGGCAAGCTCAGCCGCGAGGGCCGGACCGTGAAAGTACGCCACGTCGCGGAGGTGCTGGCCGGCATGGGAGACGAGCCCGCGATCGGCGCCTTGCCGGCGACGGAGGCCGCGCGATGAAATCGACCGCGCGCGCGTTCAAAGCCAACGTCGACCGGGCGCTCGTCGACACCAATCTCCAGCAATCGCTGGCGATGCTGAAGGTCGGCTTCTCCGAACGCCGACGCCAGGCGGTCGAACGGCTGCCGGAGTTCGAGGCGCTGCGCGACCGCGCGCGCGACATCAAGAACCACACGCTGGCCCACCTCGACTATTACCTGGAGACGTTCGAGACGAAGGTGAAGGGCCTCGGTGGCCACGTCCACTGGGCGCCGACCGCGGAGGACGCGCGCGACATCGTGCTGCGTCTTTGCCGCGAGGCCGGCGCGAAGACGGTGGCGAAATCGAAGTCGATGATCACCGAGGAGATCGCCCTCAACGATCACCTGGAGGCGCACGGCATCGAGCCGGTCGAGACCGATCTCGGCGAATACATCATCCAGCTGCGCAACGAGGCGCCCAGCCACATCATCGCGCCGGCCGTCCATCTGACCAAGGACCAGGTCGCCGACACGTTCCTGGAGCACCACGCCAGACACGGCTTCACGCGGCGCCTGACCGAACGCAACGATCTCGTCGCCGAGGCCCGCCAGATCCTGCGCCAGCGCTTCCAGGACGCCGACGTCGGCATCACCGGCGCCAATTTCCTGGTCGCCGAGACCGGCAGTTCGATGCTGGTCACCAACGAGGGCAACGCCGATCTGAGCAACACGCTGCCGCGCATGCACATCGTGATCGCCAGCATCGAGAAGGTGATCCCGACGCTGGAAGACGCCGGCACCTTGTTGCGCGTGCTGGCGCGATCGGCGACCGGCCAGGAATGGTCGAGCTACACGACCTTCAACACCGGCCCGAAGCGCGAGGGCGATCTCGACGGCCCCGAGTCGTACCATGTCGTGCTGCTCGACAACGGACGCTCCTCGGTGCTGGGCACCGAGATGCAGGACATCCTGCGTTGCATCCGCTGCGGCGCCTGCATGAACCACTGTCCGGTCTATGGCGCCATCGGTGGCCACGCCTATGGCTGGGTCTATCCGGGGCCGCTCGGCGCGGTGCTGACGCCACAGCTGATCGGCGTCGAGGAGGCCGGCAACCTGCCCAACGCCTCGACCTTCTGCGGCCGTTGCGAAAGTGTCTGTCCGGTGCGCATTCCCTTGCCGAAGCTGATGCGCCACTGGCGCGAGCGCGAGTTCGAGCGGCATCTGACCCCGTCCACGGTGCGCCAGGGTCTGTCGCTGTGGGCCTTTTTCGCGCGCCGGCCAACGCTCTACCGTCTGGCGACGCGCGTCGCGAACGCGGCACTTTCCCTGTTCGGACGCGCCGAGGGACATTATCGCGCGTTGCCGCTGGCCGGTGGTTGGACGACCCATCGCGATCTGCCGGCACCGCCGCCGGGCGGTACCTTCATGGCGCAATGGAAAGCCCGCGGCGGAGCCAGCCGGTGAGCGCGCGCGAGCAAATGCTCGGCGCCATCCGCCGTTCGTTGCGGCGCGGCGAGCTACCGGCCGTGTCGCGCGCCGTCGTCGACGCGCGGCTGCGCGAGCATCCCGTCAACATCGTGCCCAGGCGCACCGAGGGCTCGGACGCCGACCGCGTCGCGCAGTTCGAACACTGGGCCGCGTTCCACCACGCCAGCGTCGCGCGCGTGGATGTCGCGGGCGTTCCCGGCGCGGTCGCCGATTATCTCAAGACCAACAATCTGCCCGCCCGCGTCGCCATGGCGCCCGATCCGGACCTCGACCGCTACGACTGGCCGAGCGCGCCGATGCTGGAGATCCGGCGCGGCAAGCCGGTCGATGCCGATCCGGTCGCCGTGACCGGTGCCTTCGCCGGCATCGCCGAAACCGGCACGCTGGTGTTCGCGTCCGGCCCCGACCATCCGACGTCGCTCAACCTGCTGCCCGAAACGCACGTCGTGGTGTTGCGCGAGGCCGACGTGGTCGGGCCGATCGAGGACGTGTTCGTGCGTCTGCGCGCGCGCTACGGCGAGGGCCGCATGCCGCGCACGGTGAACACCGTCACCGGCCCCTCGCGCACCGGCGATATCGAGCAGCAGCTCGAACTGGGCGCGCACGGACCGCGACGCATGCATATCCTTCTCGTGCGCGACTGAGGCGCGGGCGAAGATGGGCAGCACCGAAGCGCCACAGCTGAAGATCGTGGGCGTGGTCGCCTCGCGCGAGGTGACGGCGGTGCTGGACCGCGTCGAGGCCGCGGTCGACGGCAAGAAGGTAAACGTCCTCCAGGTCGACGCGCGGGTCGACATGACCCAGCGCGCCGAACGCAACTGGCGCCATCTGGTCGACGGCAAGTTCGGCGCCCGCGCCCGCTTCGTCGGCCTCGACATCGAGGCCGGTGCCAACGTCGACGTCGTGGGCGACATCTGCGCGCCGGCAAAGGCATTGCGGACGAGTCTTGGCCGCTCGCCGTTCGATCTGGTCGTCTGCGACCGGGTGCTCGAACACGTCAAGGCGCCGTGGCTGGCCGCGGCGACGGTGACCGATCTGCTGGGACCGGGCGGTCATCTGGTCGTCACCGTCCCGTGGGTGCAGGCACATCACGCCTACCCCGACGACTACTGGCGCATGTCGTTCGCCGCCGTCATGCTGCTGTTCGAGAGCCTCGAACCGGTGTCGCTGTTCTACACCGGCGGCGCGGCCGGTCTCGACGTGGCCTACCGCGTCAGTCGCGGCGACCGGGTCGAGGTGTCGCCCGCGATCGGGGCGGTCGAACAGGGGTTGTTCCAGATGGTGCTGGACCACGACGAGAATCGCCGCCTGCTGGAAGCCCAACCCGGCCAGCGCCACCCGCTCTCGCGCGCCTGGCTGCCGACGATGTTCGTCAACGTCGTTGCCCGCAAACCCGCGAAGGTGGCGAAGTCGTGAGGGCGTGGTTTTCCTTCATGCCGCGCCGGCGGGTGGACACACGCATCCGGTCGCGCCCGGGAAACCCCGTGGTTTCGATGGTCGACGCACCGTCGAACGAACGCCACCGTTGTCATCCCGGGCGCGGCGAGGGACCTTTCCGCTTCGTTCTCGACCGTTTCTCGCGCGATCCACGCCGCGCAAGGGTCCCTCGCTCCGCCCGGGATGACGGCGGGGGCCTAGCGCCGTCGTGCGTTGCGATGCGTGAATGCGCAGGTGCCAGAGATGGCACGAGCCTTCGTGGCATCGTGGCCTTTCTCGTGGCGCTGCTGGCGTGTGCGGCGCCTGCGTTCGCCCAGCAGGCGCCGGCCACGAAACCGCCGGCCGCGCCGGTTCCGAAGCTGCGGGTGCTGGTCGATCTCTCGGGCGGGCCTTTCGCGATCCGCGCGCCCGATGGCGCGCCGGCCGGCTTCGACATCGACCTGGTGCGTGGCCTGTGCGTTCAGTTGAAAGCGGAGTGCGCGTTCGAAGTCGTCGAGTGGGACGACCTGCGTGCCAAACTGGCGGCCGGCAAGGCCGATATCGGCGCCGGCGGGATCGAGATTCCGGGCGCGACGACGGACAGGCTGGTCTACTCGGCCCCCTACGGACGTATCGCGGTGTCGCTCGCCGTGCCGAAGGGCGCGAAGATCGACGTCTCGCCGGCGGGCCTGAAGGGCAAGCGGATCGCCACCCAGCGCGGCACGCGCAACGCCCGCTGGCTGGCGGAGCTTGCCGACGTGCGGCTGCTGTCGTTCGAAACGCCCGAGGAAGCCGTGGCCGCTTTGGTCGATGGTGCCGCCGACGGCTATCTCGACGATCGTCCCACCGTCGCGGCGTGGCTCAAGACACCGCAGGGAGACTGCTGCGAACTCGCCAGACCCGACGTTCGCGACGTCAGGGCGACCGGCCCGGGCGTGGCGCTGGCGCTCAGGCCCGACGACGCGAAGTTCAAGGAAGCCATCGACAAGGCGCTTGCCGGGCTCCAGACCGACGGCACCATTCCCCGCCTCGCGTCCCGCCTGCTCGGCTTCCCGTTTCCCTGATCGTGGCCCGGAGCGGCGGCGAACGCCCTTGACCGGCCACGATCCTTCGCGAAAACACCTCTCGTCATGATGTCCATCCGCCCGTGCCGCCTCGCCGGATCGTTGCTGGCCGCCCTCGCGCTGGCGACGGTCTGGACAGGGACCGTCGATGCCCAGACGCCACCGCCGTCGCCGCCCGCGACGCCGGCACCGCCGCCACGACCCAAGCCACCGCCGCAACCGGTCAAGGGCAAGCCGGGGCAGAAGCCGCCCGCAGCGCCGGCCCTGAAGGCCACCATCGTCACCGAGGGCAAGTTCGCGCCCTTCAACATGCTCGATGGCCAAGGCCGGCCGGCCGGCTTCGAGGTCGAGCTGGCCGGAGAGCTCTGCAAGCGCGCCAAAATCGAGTGCAAGATCGTGACGGCGCCGTGGAACGACATCCTGCCGGGGCTGCTCGACAAGCGCTACGACGCGATCATGGCTTCGATGGAAATGACGACCGAGCGCCGTCGCCAGGTGGCGTTCAGCAAGAAATACATGCAGGTGCCCGGCGCTTTCGTGGCGGCACGCGACGCCGGACCACCGGACGGCGCGCCGGTGTTGCTGAAGGGCAAGACGGTCGGCGTCCAGAAGGGCACGGTGTACGCCGACCATCTCGAACGCACCTACCGCAAGGCGATCCGCGTCAAGACCTACGCCACGATCGGGGAGGCGCGCGCCGACCTGGCGGCGGGCAAGATCTTCGCCGTGCTGGGCGACAAGGTCGTCGCGTGGCAGTGGCTGAAAGAGGCCGGCGCCGCGTGCTGCGACTTCTTCGGCCAGGACGTGAAGGATCCCAAGACGCTGGGCGACGGGGTCGGCATCGGCATGCGCAAGGACGACGTCAAGCTGCGCGAGGCCTTCAACAAGGCGCTGACCGACGCCATCGCCGACGGCACCCACAAGCGCATCGCCGACAAGTACCTGCCCTTCGCGATCTATTGAAACGCCGCCTCAATCGCTGAGCAGATTGCCCTTGCGGCCCGGCAGCGACGTCGGTCCAGCAATGGCAGCCAGCCGGGCGCCGGGCGGCACCATGCCCGGCACGGCGCGCGCGAACAGCAGGCCCGCGATCGGGCCGACGACCGGTGTCCGCGCCTTGCCCGGCGACGCGGTCGGATCGAGGATGTCGCCGAGATGGTCGCCGGCCGCGACCGTCGAGCCGGGACGGACGCGCGGCACCCACAGGCCCGCGGCGGGCGCGCGGACATTGTCGGCGCCGTCGAGCGGCGTGGCGAGGCAGAGCGCCGGCGGCGCGGGCGGCGGCGTGCCCGCGAGGACGCCGCGTTCCTGGAGCCAGGCGAAGATCGCCCCGGCGTCGGCACGCGCGGTGGCGTCGTCGATGTCGGCCTCGCCGCGCAGTTCGACGGTGCAGGCAAGCATCCCGTCGGCCGGCACGGGCTTGTCCGGGACCGCGTCGATCAGTCGCCACCATGGCCGCGTCAGCGATTCGTCGAACGGCGCGTCGCCGGAATCCTCGGCCGTCAGCAACGCGACCGCACCCAGCCGCGCCGCCAGCGAGGCGAACGCGTCGGCGTGACGCGGTCCACAGTAGAAGTGCAGCGCCGCCTGGTCGTCGCAATGCAGGTCGAGCGCGATGTCGGCATCGGCGGCGAGCTTCTGCAAGGTCAGCTTGAGCGTCGAGGCGTCGTCGGTCGGCCGTTGTTCGCCGAGCAGGCGCATGATCTCCACGCGGACGAGCGCGATGTTCGCGGCGGCATCGTCGGTCAGTTTTCCGGCAACGGCGGCGGTCAAGGTCTCGCGCAGATCGGCGAAACCACGATTGAAGTTGCCGCCGCCGTCGAGCGCGAAACGGCCGACGTGGCGGCCGCCGACGGCTTGCGCGGCACCGATCGGATTGGCGAGCGGCGCCACCCGCAGCTCGCCGACGATCTCGCCGCGTCCCTCGGCCTCGGCGAGCAGGACCATCAGATGGTGGAGCACGAGACTGCCCGGCAATTCGCTGGCGTGCAGCGCCGCCTGCAACCAGACTTTCGGCCGGGCGCCCGCCACCCCGAAGCGATGGACGGTCAGATGGCGGTCTGTTCCCGGCGCCGGGCCGGGCAAGTCGATGCGGTCGATGCGGGACGTCATGGGGTCAGGGCTTTCGGGCGACGAGGACGGTGAACATGCCCGCGACCATCGAGCGCGCGACATCGCGGAAGCCGGCGGCGGCGAGCAACGACTCCTGCTCTTCCTTCGTCGGCACCACGTTGCCCCACGTCATCTCGTTGTAGGCGGTCTGGACCGAAATGCCGAAGGCGGGATCGCGCAGGTCGGCGTGGCGCGAGGGAAAGGTCTCGTCGAGGATGAACAGCACGCCACCCGGT
>CAMDVZ010000175.1 GCA_945878895.1 Caenispirillum bisanense
GTAGATCGCGTTCCTCGACGCTCAGCCGCACGACATACTTCTTTATCGAGATATCACTCCCGGACATGATCGCCTCCCTCGCTGGTGTCGCGAGCAGACAGACTCACAAAATCCACGCCCTTTCAAATTAATTGAAGCGAGCGACTAGATCCGGGCCGCATCTTCGGGAGAGATGTTTCGCAGCTATTCGTATAGAGACGCCATCTCAAGCTACGCTATACATTGCCGCTTAGGTCCGCTCCGGCTTCGCTTCCAGACTCCGCCTGATCCCCTCGGGATCGACCGCGATCACCTTCAGATAGGCACGCGTCGGCTGGTCGGGCTCGGTCCGTCCCTGCTCCCAGTCGCGCAAGGTGCCGACCGGGATGTGGTAGCGCGCCGCGAATTCCTCCTGTGTCAGCCTCAAGGCGCGGCGCAGCGATCGCACGCGCGGCACGCGCGGGGCGGCCTCCCACTCCTCCGGCGTCATGGGACGCGCGTCGGGGTCGGCGGCGGCGGCGGCGGATATCTGGGCCTCCGTCATCGGACGAGGCGCCCGCAGCGTCAGCTTGCGCTCCCGCCCATTCACGATCTTCACGACCGTGCCGTCAGCGCGAATTCTGGCGATGGTAATCTTGCTGTTCATGTCGCTCCGCCCTCCGGGCCGAGATAATCCGGACACGCTCGCCGCGTTGGGTCCACGTGACGTGGAGGATCATGTCGCGGCATCGGCCGATCAGGATGTTTCGTTCCTCGCCGTAGTCCATGCGGTCGTCGAGCCGGTCGACGGCGAAGGCATCGTCGAACGTCAAGGTCGCCAAAGCGAAGTCGATGCCATGGCGACGCCGGTTCGTGGTGGCCTTGGTATCGTCCCACTCGAACGAATCGTCCTGCATGAATATACGGGATACCCGTAGTTCTTGTCAAATGTCGGGCGCCGTTCGGGCAATATGGAGGCAAATCCATACACAAACACAATCGCCACTTCGAAGCGCGCATCCTCGCCGTCCCGGCCCTGCGCTCGTTCGGGATAGTCGCGATGTCGGTTTGCGCCGGCCTCGACCGCCGGTAGCGCGGCACGGCTCAGCCCCTTCGCGACGCCGCCAATCCGTCGAGCGTCGCCTCGAGGTCGGCGTCCGCGACCTCGACGTAGTCACCGCGATCGAGCTCGTCGATGCCGATCCGTATCTCCCGACGCAACACGCGCAGGCGCAACGCGTCCTCCTTGAGGCGCTGCTCGAGTCCACGGATAGCGTCGCGTACGGCCTCGCTCGCGTTCTGGTACTTGCCGGAGCGGACAAGCCGTTCGACGAAGGCATCCTGGGTCTCGGTGAGATTCACGGTCCGGGTAGGCATGGCGGTCCTCGGGCCGGGGCGCCATCACAGCCTCGTTGGCAAGCACCGCCAATGTCGACCCGCCGCTTTGCCCACCCGGCGGCCGGACGACGCGTCCGCTCTCGCCGCTCCCTACGTCAGCAGCGCCACGGCGCCGGTGAATTGCAGCGAGGGCTGATCGGGCTCCGTCGTGTCGGGATAGTAGAACGGCAGGCCGGTCATCTCCTGCAAGCCGAAATAGGGATCGAGCAGTGTGTAGCTGTCGGCCGACACACGGGCCGCCCCAACGACGACGAAGTGACCGACGACGCCCGACGCTTGTTCCCAGGTGAGGAACGCCAGCGCCGGCTTTTTCGGACCGACCCTGGTGCGCAGCGCGGTCTTCAGGTCGGTCAGGCCGCCGGTGAACCGCTTGACCTCCACCCGCATCATCATCTGGCCCATCACCTTGGCCAGATTGTCGATGTTGGCGCCCTTCTGCTGCGTCCAGGCGCCGGGATAGGCCTTGCTGAGCGCAATCACGCCACCCTCGTCGGCCTGCGGATTCGTGTCGAAGACGTTGGCGAACATGATCAGGCAGGCCGCTGGCCCGCACGTCACCTGGGTCTTCTGCTTGACGAGGCGGAACTTGTTTCCGGCCGAATCGGTAACCGAGGTGGTCACGGTGGGCATGGCGATCTCCTGCTGGATCTATAGTTAAGCGTACAGTCACTTAATTATAGATCCGTGTCCATCGAATTGCGCGTCGCGCTCGCGAATTCAGGATTTCCGTCGCCGCCGCGCCATCGCCTTGTTCAGCACCGGCCAGTAGGCATCGCCATCCCCATCCGAAATCGCGCGTTCGAGCCAGGCGCGGGCAACCCGGGCGCCCTCGTCCGTGGTGCCGCCTTCGCGCGCCAGGTCGAGCGCGTAGCCGACGTCCTTCAGCATGTAGGCGGCCGAGAAGGCGCGTTCGGGGAAGGCGCCGGGAATCATCGCCTTCAGCCCGTGGTTGCGCAGCGCGAAGCTGTCGGCCGAGCCCTTGGTCAGCACCTCGAACAGACGCGCGCCGTCGGCACCGTTGGCGCGCGCGATCTCCAGCGCCTCCGACAGCGCCACGACGGTCTGGGCGATCACCATGTTGTTCATGATCTTGGCGATCTGCCCCGCGCCGGTCCCGCCGCAATGGCTGACCTCGCTCGCCATCGTCCGCAACAACGGCTCGATTCTGGCGAACAGCGCGTCGGAGCCGCCGACCATGATGCTGAGCGTGCCGTCGATGGCGGCCTGGCGGGTGCGCGCGACGGGCGCGTCGGCGTAGTGCGCACCTTTGGCCTGGCACGCCTGCGCGAGCGCCCGAGTCAGGGGGACCGGCGAGGTGCCGAGATCGACGATCGTCTGGCCCGCCCGCGCGTTCTCGAGCACCCCACCCTTGCCGTTGCAGACGATGTCGAGTTCGCGTCCGCCCGGCAGCGACAGAAACACGATGTCGCTCGCCACCAACACACCCGCGATCGAGCCCGCGTCGGTCACGCCCGCGTCGGCGAGGCGCGCCAATGGCTCCTTCGCCAGATCGGAAGCCGAGACGGCCGTGCCGGTCTTCGTCGCCAGATTGCGGCACATCGGCTCACCCATGGTGCCAAGCCCGATGAATCCCAAACGCGTTCCGCCCATGATCTCGCACTCTCCATTGTGTGGTCGGCAACGTAGGGCGCGCGCGGGCGGCTCACAACGTCGGACCGGCATCCTTCACGGTGATCCGCCACAACGTGCGCGGGCTGGCGGGATCGACCAGCGGTGCGGCATGCAGCAAGGCGCAATTGTCCCAGATCACCACGTCGCCGGGCGCGTACACCGGCCGGTAGACGTAGTGCTCCGCGGTGGCGTGTGCCTTCAGCTCGTCGAGCAGCGCCACCGCTTCGGCGTCGTGCATCCCCTCGATGCCGTAGGAGGAGCCCGAGACGGCGTAGAGCGACTTCCGGCCGGTGTGCGGATGGCGCCGCACCAGCGGATGGCGGACCCAGTTCATCCGCTCTTTCTGCGTTGCGTCGAGCTTCGAGGCTGCGACGCGGGAGTCCTCGTCGGGCACGTCACGATTGCCGTAATGGTGACGGCAGACCAGACCATCGATCCGCGCTTTCATCGCCCCGGGCAGATCCTCGTAAGCCTGCCGCTGGTTGGCGAAGGTGGTGCCCGCCTCCGCTCCCGGAATCTCCAGCGCGAACAGCATCGTGCAGCGCGCCGGCACGTCGAGATAGGAGTAGTCGGTGTGGAAGTACGTGCCGCCGTCGGCCAGCCCGACCGGCTCGCCGCGCTCGTCGGTGGGGTTCGACAGGATCAGGATGTTCGGATCGGCACGGTGGTGGAACTGGTCGATCACGTGCGGTTCGGGCCGCCCGAAACGGCGGGCGAAGGCGACGAACGCGGCCGGCTCCAGCGATTGCCCGGACAGGCGCACGACCAGGTGCTCGTGCAGCACCGCCTCGATGGTCGCGAACCCGGCATCGTCGAGCGTGGCGACGTCGAGCCCTGCGATCTCCGCGCCCAGCGCGGCCGACAGCGACGTGACGGTGACCGGCATCTCCCTTTCTCCCGTCACTCGAGGAACGGCAGGCGGACTATCAGGAAATAGCCGTTGAGAGTCAGCAGCGCGCCCACGAGACCGATCGCGGTGCCCGACCACAGCAGCGCCCCCGACACCGCCACGATCGCCACCGACGACAGAACGATGGCGATCTGTAGCAGCGCGTTGGCGTAGTCGAAATAGGGGCCGCGGCGAGCCGCCAGGTCGCGCGCCGCCTCGGCCTCGCGCGCCCGCTCGACCAGTTCCTTCTTGCCGTCGCGCTCCTTCGGGTCGCTCTCGTAGCGCGCGACGGTGGCGCGGTACTCGGCGATCCGTTTCAGCGTCGCGGCTTTCGCCTCCGCCGACGCTCCAGCGTCGCGCAGCAGGCCGAGTTCGAGGTCGTTGGCCGCCAGCTCGTAGGAAGTCTGGCGCGCGTTCTTGGCCTGGTAGAAGGCGTAGAAGTTCGACGCCTGGATGTTGTTGTTGGTCATGTCGCCGCCGGCGCTGGCGCCGCCCAGCCCGGCAATCGCCAACAGCATCGCCATGACGGCGATCGTGATGGCGGCCCGTCGCTTGAAATGGTTGTCGTCCTCGGGTGCCATCAGGTCGGCGGCATCGTTGGCATCCATCGTGACATCCCCCTGTTCAGTGGCGCGCGCGAGTACGCGCTACCATTTCAGCCTGCCGTCGAGGCCGAGTCGACGGGGAAACGTCTCACCCGTCGGCGTCGAGAAACGCCTCGACCTGCCGGCGTTCGCGATAGAGCCAGGCGCGCCAGCCACAGGCGCGCGCGGCATCGACGTTGGCGGCCGCGTCGTCGAAGTACGCGATTCGCCGCCCGGTTGACACGACGATCCGCTGCTGGGCATTGGTGAAGAACACCCGCTCGGGCTTGGCGACGCCGAGGGCTGCCGAATAGACGAACTCGTCGAACAGCCCCTCCAGCGCCGGCAGACCGCGCAGATAGCCGATCCGGTGATGCTCCTGGTTGGTCGCGACGTAACAGCGTCCGCCGGTGCGCGCCCGCCACGCCCGAACGGCGTCCAGCAGCGCGGTGTCGAACACCGAATCACGCTCGAACCACCAGCTGGCGAACTCCAGGGTCCGCCCGACGATGCCTTGCGAGGCCAACCACGGATCGAGCGCCGCGTAGAGATCGAGCCGGCCGCGCACGACATCCACGAATGGTCCACCAAAGAACTCCGCGTTCAGCACAGCCGGATCGAGTTTCCAGTCGCGCGCCAGATCGGCCGACCACGGCTTCGGCCCGCCGGGATGACTGAGGCCAATCACGCCATCGAAATCGAGAACGAGGATCGTGTCGGTGGTCGCCATGTGCGCTCCGGTGTCGGTTCGCGATCCTACAACGTCGCGGCCCACGAACGCCGCGACTTTCAATTCTCCCCGTCTCCCCCGATGCGGGTTATCGCCTTCACGCTTCTCGACGCATGGCCTCGATACAGCCGCGGTGTCATCCCGGGCGTGCGCCAACCGCCGAAAACACGCACTTTGTCTGTGGCCGCGCGATGTGTGAGGCCGATAGCCCGAAGCGGGGAGAAGGAACGAACCTGCGATCCGCCGCGTCCGTTACCTGCCCGCCGGCACTCGCGGCAGCACCGTCGCGACGATCGACCGGTCGAGCGCCTCATAGTCGTGGTAGCCGATGGTGTCGTAGAGTTCGGCTCTGGTCTGCATGCGGTTCAGCATCGTGTGGGTGCCGCCCTGCTCCCGGATGGCGGCGTAGAGTTCGCGCTGGGCGAAGGCGGCGCAGCGCAGGGCGCTGACCGGCCAGATCACCATCGCGTAGCCCAGCGCCTCGAACTCGTTCGCCGTCAGGAACGGCGTGCGGCCGAACTCCGTCATGTTGGCGAGCAGCTTGACGCCGGGCATGCGCCGCGCGAACTCCGCGAACATGTCGGCGCTGGTCAACGCCTCGGGAAAAATCGCGTCGGCGCCGGCCTCCAGGTACAGCTTCGCGCGCGCCACGGCACCGTCCATGCCTTCGCTCGCCGCCGCGTCGGTGCGCGCGATCACTACCAGATGCCGCCGCGCCCTCGCCGCGGCGTTGATCTTGGCCGCCATGTCGGCGGGATCGGCCAGCTTCTTGTCGTTGAGATGGCCGCACTTCTTGGGCAGCAGCTGGTCCTCGACGTGGACGGCGCCAGCGCCCGCCTCCTCGAAACAGCGCACCATGTGCATGACGTTTAGCGCCTCGCCGTAGCCGGTGTCGCCGTCGACCAGCAGCGGCAATCCCGTGGCGCGCGCGATCTGGCGGATGAAAAAACACACCTCGTCGACGGTGATCACGCCGAGATCGGGCAGCCCCATCGAGGCCGACATCGCCGCCCCCGACAGATACAGCGCCTCGAATCCCGCCGCCTTCGCCTGCAACGCCGCCAGCCCGTTGTGGGCGCCGGGCATGCGCAGGATGCCGCCGCGCGCCAGCAATGCCCGGAAGCGTTCGCCGGCCGGAATCTTCGGATTGTCGGCGGCGACGAGATACGACATGGCGGACTCCGGCGTCAGGACAGCAGGTCGAGCTCGCGCACGTAGTGACGCGGTGGTCCCGCCGCGATGAAATGACTGGTGTCGCGGGCGACGTCGATGGGTCCCTTGGCGTCGTCGAAGAAGCGCTCGACCATGTCGCGGTCGGTCGGGAAATGCAGGTCGGCGGCACCGAAGAACGGCGGCGCATCGGGCGTCAGGACCGCGTCCACCCACCACTGGATGTAACGCGAGCAGCCCACATGGACGCGCGTCGCCAGCGGCGCGTGCAAGGTCCAGCTGCGCCGCGCCGCCGTCACCGCCATGTCGGCGTGATGAATCAGACCGCGCAGGTACTTGATGCCTGGTGTCGGCTTGCCGGCGGGCGGCATGCCGCGCTCGAAGATCACCGTGCCGGTGACGCGATAGACATGCGCCGTCGCCGCGCCGCGCGTCGCGGCATCGACCAGCGCCGCCGACACGGACTCGTCGGCATCGACCACGACGATGGCGTCGTAGGGCGCGATGGCGCCACCGGTCCCGGCGCGCAGGAAGCCCGGCAAGCCCTCCGGCGGCGGCCCGTTGACGTTGACTACGCACTGCCGCACCGCCGCGCGCGAGGCTGCGATCGTCGTTTCGAGCCGCTGGCGCAACTCCGCCACGAACGCGTCGGGCGCGCCGCCGGCGGGGCCGCGCAGGAACAACATCGTCGCCATGCGAACCTCGGGGTCTGTGTCGTGGATTTGTTTGCGCCGCGCTTCCTGCGCTCAGAACACATCGACGATGTCGCCGGCGATGCGGACCTTGAAACGAGAGGCGTGATCCAGACCACGCCTGGAAACCACGTCGACCGGTCGCCTCAAAAGCACCTCCAGCCGATCGCCGATGCGGGCCGGACCAAACAGACCGAGCGCCTCGCCACCGGGCCCATCGACGATCGCGTCGAGATCGCTGTCGTCACCGGCCTCGTCGCGCGCCACCGACCCGAACAGCGACAGATGCGCCACGCCCAGACCGGCCAGTTCGGCGCGGTGGCGGAGAATGACGTCGATGGCATCGGCGCGGCGCATGGCCGAAGACTATCGAATCCACGCCGGTCGCGAAACCGCTGTCACGACGCCAGCCCCAGCACCTCGGGAGACCAGAGCGATGCGGCGTCGGCCAATGGCGGCAGCTTCTTCAGCGCGCGACTGCGAACGACCTCGTCGGCGATCGACGACCGGAAGTCCGGCGTCGTCCTGCATAGCTCGGTCAACCCGTCGATTTTCGCGTGGAGTGCCACGACCCACGGCAAGGCGCGATCATCGGCAGCCCTCGCCGCCCCGAAATGAGCGCGGGCGCTCTCGACGTCGCCCAGCAGTCCGTCGGCGATACCGGCACGATAGTGGTCCCATATCTGCTTGTTCGGCTTGCCGCGAATGGCCTCGGCGGCACCCCGCACCGTGCGCAGCTGCTCCCGAAGCGCCAGAACCTCTCGCGCGGCCCGCCGGGCCAGGTCTTCCGCGAGCGGCTTGAACTGAATCGCGTCGACGAACTCCTGGAACCCTGCGACCCGATCGCCGTAGTCGTACGAAAACCAGTCCTTCGCGTGCCAGAGCCAGTGGGCTCCGACGTTCAGGCAACTGCCTCGCTGCCCACTAAATGGCTGGAACTCGACGCCGATCATCCACCAACCGCGATCATCGTGCCAGACTCGGGACCGGCCTTTCCGATTGCAGCCGAGCGGCGCGAGCATCTCGCGGGCAGCGGCGGCGATAATGCGGCTATGTTCGGGCTCGGTTGCCATGACTTTCTCCTGCCTCGCGACGATTCCGCCCGCCCCCGGGCGGCGCCCTCGATCTTGCCGGACACGACAAGCGAACGCACGCAACCAAAGGCAGCAATCTTGACGGCGACGGCATCCACGCCGGCCGCCCGGCGTCCGCCGGAGCGCCAGTCGGCATGTCGGCGCCGTGGAGGAAGGGGCCCCCAAACCATCCCGATGCCTTCCGCGACGCGCGTTGCCGCCCCGACGCCGTTGTCGCCTTCCGTCGCGTCCTTGCCTATGCTCGGGCAGGACAATCCGGGAACCACATCGCGATGACCGCACCGACCGGCCCGCTCAAGGGCCTCCGCATTCTCGATCTCACCAACGTGCTGTTCGGCCCCTTCGGCACCCAGACGCTGGGCGACTGGGGGGCGGAGGTCGTCAAGATCGAGGCCCTGACCGGCGACACCTGGCGCAACTCCGGCCAGTTCCGCAATCGCGGCATGAGCGGCCAGTTCATGGCCGCCAACCGCAACAAGCGCAGCCTGGCGCTCGATCTGCGCCATCCCGACGGCAAGGCGGTGCTGCGCCGCCTGATCCCGACCGCCGACGCGATGGTCAGCAACATCCGTCCGGCGGGCCTCGCCCGGCTCGGCTTCGGCTACGAGGCCTGCAAGGCGCTCAACCCGAAGCTCGTCTATGCCGTCGCCACCGGCTTCGGCCAGGACGGCCCGTGGGCCGCGCGGCCGGCGTTCGACGAAATCATCCAGGCCGCGTCCGGTTTCGCCTCGGCCATGGGCACCGACGAGGAACCCGCTTTCGTGCCCAGCCTGATCGGCGACAAGATCTGCGGCATGGCGCTGACCTCGGCGGTGACGGCGGCGCTGCTGCACCGCGAGCGCACCGGCGAGGGCCAGATGGTCGAGGTGCCGATGCTGGAAACGCTGGCGGCCTTCAACAGCATCGAGATGTTCGGCGGCCACGCCTTCGTGCCGCCGATCGGCCCCGCCGGCTACAATCGCATGAAGGCGCGGCGGCCGGTGCGCACGAAAGATGGCTGGCTGACCATGCTGCCCTATTCGGCCGACAACTGGTGCGCCTTCTTCGAGGCGGTCGGCCGCCCGGAGTGCATCGAGGAGTTCGCGGTCCGCGATCCCGTCCTGCGCGCCCGCAACATCGACGCCATCTACGACCGCATGCGCGACATCGCGCCCGACCGGACCACGGCCGAGTGGGAGGATCTGCTGCTGCGGCTCGACGTGCCGCACGCGGGCTTCGCGAAGCTAACCGAGATCGCCGAGCAG
>CAMDVZ010000176.1 GCA_945878895.1 Caenispirillum bisanense
TCGGCTTCGTCGCCGTCCACCATGGCGAGCCCGCGACGCTGGCGTTGCTCGCCATGCTGCGGGCCGGCGACTTCCGGGCATGGCTGGCGAGGCGCTCGCGCGATGGCCTGGCACGCACCTCGACGGCGCGCGCCCTGTCCTCGGTGCGCGGCTTCTTCCGTTTCCTCGACCGGCGCGGGCTCGGCGCCAACGCCGCCGTTGGCCTCGTGCGCGGACCGAAGCTGCCCAAGTCCCTGCCGCGGGCGCTGACGGTGGCCGAAACGCGCGACCTGCTGGCCGAGAGCGAGATCGGTGCCGGCATCGACTGGATCGCCCGCCGCGACGAGGCGGTTCTGACGCTGCTCTATGGCGCCGGCCTGCGCATCGCCGAAGCATTGTCGCTGACCAAGAAACACACCGAAGTGCTGATCCGCGAACGGGCCGCGACCATGCGCATCCGCGGCAAGGGCAACAAGGAAAGGCTGGTGCCGCTGCTGCCCGTCGTGCTCGACAAGCTGGCGGCCTACCGCGCCGCTTGCCCGTACATGGCTGCCGCCGAACCCGGCGACCGGTTCTTTTTCGGCGCCCGCGGCGGGGCGCTCGATCCGGCGATCGTCCAGCTGGCGGTGCGCCGGTTGCGCGCGACGCTGGGCCTGCCCGACAGCGCCACCCCGCACGCGCTGCGGCATTCCTTCGCCACCCATCTGCTGGGCGCCGGCGGCGACCTGCGCACCATCCAGGAGCTGCTGGGCCACGCCTCGCTCTCGACCACGCAACGCTACACGGACGTGGACGCGCAGCGCCTGCTCGACGTCTACGCCAGCGCCCATCCGCGGGCGAAATCGGCCAGCTGACGCGCGCTCAGCGGCGGCCGCCCAGGGTGCGGGCGAAGAAATCCAGCGTGTCGACCTGGAATCGCGCCCAGGCTTCGGGATTGTGGCCGTAGTGCGCGCCGCAACAATTGTTCGGCTTGCTCCGGTTGCCGGCGGCGGCGAGATAGCGCACCGGCAGGCCGACCGCGTCGAAACTGTGGTGGGCGCCGGGATAGACTTTCGTTTCGATCAGCTCGCGGCCACGCCTGACTCGCGCCAACATCCCGTCGCACTGGCGAACTGGCGTCCAGTCGTCCAGTTCGGCCATGGCGATGAACAACGGACGCCATGGCCAGATACCGGGGCCGGCAGCGTCCATCAGAGCGCAGTCCGGGTAGACCGCTATCGTCGCGCGCATCGGCGGCGCCATCATCGACGTCATCGACAGTTGAGCGTCCGTCAAATTGGACATGCCGTTCATCAAGGCGACGCCGCCGCCGTACGAATAGCCCATGACGCCGACGAAACCGACGAACGGCTGCGCCAGCAACCAGCGCGCCGACTGCGCCACGTCCTGGGCACGTTCGTTGGCTTGCGCCTGGGTGGGCCAGGCCGACGTGCAGGCGTCGCGAATCCCGCGGGCACCGAAACTGTCGACCACCAGCGCGACATAGCCTTTGGCCTGGAGAATGCCGGCCATGCGCTGGATGTTCTGGCCGACCCCGCCGCAGCCATGGAACAGCGCCACGGCCGGCGATTTCGTCGTCGCGGCGACCGCCGGACGGTAGAGCGTGGCCGACAGTTGCAACGGCGACTTGTCCGGCGCGAGGGTGACGGGCACCCGCACGGCGGTTTGCGCCCGGGCGTCGCCGCCGATCGTCGCCGCGAGCGACAACGATACCAGCAGCCAGGCAAGTCCGAACCATCGCGTCATGGCGCACCCAGATGTCGTTCCCAAAACGACCGCAGCCGCTCGCTGGCGTCCCGGAACGCCGCCTCGTTGTAGCCGATCCAGGCGCCGCAGCAGCCACCGGGCTTGTTGCGGTTGCCGACCTCGGGCCGATAGCGCGGCTTGGATCCGACGGTGTCGAAGCCATGGTAGGCGTCGGCGTAAGTATGCAACGCGACCGGCTGTCCCGACAGGCGCGGCAGCAACTCGCGACATCTGTCGGCGGGCGTCCAGTCGTCTTTCTCGCCAACCAAGACGACGAGCGGTCGGCGGACTTCGAAGCGCGCCTCGGTGCGGCCGCGCAGGGAGCAGTCGGGATAGAACGCGACGGCCGCCACGAAGCCGGGTTCCGGCGGCGGCGAACGATCGCCTGCCTGCCCCAGCGTCGCGAACAGGGTCGCGGCACCACCATGCGAATGGCCCTGCACCGCGATCCGGTCGGGTCGCACGAAGGGCTGCGCTTTCAGCCATGCCACGGCGCCCGCGATGTCCCAGGCCCGGTCGCGCGCGTCGACGGTTGCGCCGCCTCGCGTACAGACTTCCTTGACCCCGCGACCGCCGAAGCTGTCGATCACCAGCCCGACATAGCCCGACTCGGCAAGACGCCGGCCCCAGTCGCGCACGCCCTGGCCGACACCGCCGCAGCCATGCACCACGACGACCGCCGGACGCGGCGCGGCAGCGTCGGGCCGGAACAGCGCGGCACTCAGTACGAGTTCGTTGCCGGCCCGCGGCCCGGCGAACGACACGGCGGTCGGCTCCATGGCGAGCGCGGGCGCGACATGCGGCATCGCCATCGCGAGCAGACCGGCAAGAATCCTACGCACGGCCACTCTCCCAGGCACGACGCGACCACCACAAGGCCAGCGGCCCCAGCGCGATGCCAGCGGCCATGACCGCGAAAGCGGCGGTCCAGCCGGTCGCCGTCGTGGCGCCACCGGCGGCATCGAGCGCCAGCCCGACGCCCCAGCCACCGAGTGCCGACAGCGCGAAGCCAACCGTCGAATGCAACGCCAGGGTGGCGCCGCGAAAGCGCGGATCGGCGGCACCCGACATGCCCGAGGTCAGCGCGCCTGAATCGGCGGGCAAGGTGAAGGCGTAACAGGCCACCAGCGCCAGCGTCAGCCACGGCGAGAATCCGGCGGTCAGACCGATCGCCAGCGCCACGAGGGCCGAGCAGACCATGACGGTCGCGATGGCGCGATGGCGACCGAACTTGATCGCCGCCTCGTTGCCGAGCACGCTCGCGGGCAGGGCGAGCAGGGTGAAGGCGGCGCTGACGGTGATGGCGTCGAGCGGCGCCGCACCACCGGCGCTGGCGGTCACGAAGCCCCAAAACGCCACGATCCAGGTCCGCATGCCGTAGAGTTCGAAGCAATGGGCGCCGTAGCCCAGGATGTAGCCGAGCGCCGCCCGATTGGCGAAAACCGGCCGGAAATCCAGCATCTTGCCGCTCGGCGGCGGTGGCGGCACCGGACGCAACGTCGAGGCCACGAAAGCCATCGCGGCCGGGCCAAGACCGGTGACGATGGCGGCCTCGCGCCAGCCCCACCATTGGGCGACCAGCTGCGACACGAGGAACGACACCCCGACACCAACCGAGAAACTCGCGGTGTAGACGGTGATGCTGCGCGAGCTTTCGCCCGGATCGAGCCGGTCGGTGAGCGCCTTCAGCCCCGGCATGTAGGCACCCGCGAAACCGATGCCGGCCAGCCCCCACAGCATGATCGCCGACACCAGCCCCTGGGCGAACAGGCCGAAGGCGATGGTCGACAGGCCGCTCACGACCGATCCCCACAACAGGATGCGGCGCGCGTCGATCCGGTCGGTCAGCGTCGTCAGGACGGGCACCGCCACCATGTAGCCGGCGGCGTAGGCGGCGGCCATCAGGCCGGCCTCGCCATAGGTCAGGCCCCATGCCGGAATCAGATGCGTCGGCATCACCGCCGGCACCACGACGTGCGGCAGCAGACTACCGATCTGCGCCGCGCTCATGGCGGCCACCAACGCCCGACCCTTCATGGCGCGACTGTAGTCCTGGCAGGTGGCCGGGCGCCATTGCCGCGCGCCGTCGAACCGGCCGGCTGTCCGGTTGCCACCCCCCACCCGGCTCGCCGGGCCGGACAACCGGGCAAACGCCCGGACACCGGCGGTTTTGGCCGGACGGAGGCCGGATATCGACGGCCTTGGGCCGGACAACGGCCGGACACGGACACTTGGCGGCCGGACGGCGACCGGACACCCGCGACTTCGGACCGGACAACGGCCGGACGCGGATGCTTCGCGGCCGGACGGCGACCGGACATCGACCGGTTCCCGTCGGACCGAATCGGGATAGCATCACGCATAAATTTCTCCTTCCACCGCCGCCGAGCCTGTCGTCCGCCGCAACAACCGGGCAATCCGCTCGAGGCTGAAATCAGATAGCTGACTGAACAACCAGACATCTCGCGCCGATTCGAATTTTACAATAACAGAATTAAACCATATGATGGTTTATAATTCAAGGAAAAACAATGCCTGGCTTCAATTCCGGCTACGGCCATTCGAGTCTCGACGAGGGTTCAGACCGCTGGCGGCATCGTGCCGGCCCATTCCGGCTTCGGCAGGCTGTACACGAGCACGCTGCGATAACCGCCCTCGACGCGGATCCAGTCGCGCAGGCTGCCCTACTGCGTGAAGCCGAGTTTCGCCGCCAGCCGGCGAGAGGCGGTGTTTTCGGCCTCGATTCGGGCGTCGATCCGGTGCGTGTCCATGGCGGTGAAACAGTGACGCAACACGCCCCCCGCCGCCTCCGTCATCACCCCGCTTCCGTGCAGCGCCGTCACGGTTATCCAGCCCAGCGCGAGACGCCCGTGCCGCGCCTCGCGGTCGTGGTAGTTGATGGCGCCGGCGAAATCGCCAGCCTGCGTTTCGATCGCCCAGACGCCGTGCCAGGCGGTGTCGACCGCCAGCGAGGACCGGATGCGCGCGGCTGTCTGCGCCACGTCGCGCGAGGCAGCGACGTCCCAGAACCGCATCCCGCCCGGATCGCCCCAGGCGCGATGCAGGCCCGGCGCGTCGCTCTCCGGAATCGAACGCAGCCGCGTGGTTTCGAGAACCGGCAGGATCATGGCGCGCCTGTCGCGGATCGGCGCCGGCGGGAGCGTCGACGAAGTCCGGGGAATTCTTCGGGACGCGCGTCCGTCGGGCTGATCCGGCGCGTTCGCGCCGCCGCGCCGCCCCTCACAGATGGATCGGCTTGTCCCATGCCGCGAGCGCGGCTTCCTTCAGCGCTTCGCTCACGGTCGGATGGGCGTGGCAGACGCGGCCGATGTCCTCGGCAGAGGCGCCGTACTCCATCGCCAGTGCGGCTTCGGCGATCATGGTGCCGGCCTCGGCACCCAGGATGTGGACGCCGAGCACCGTGTCCGTGGCGGCGTCGGTGATGACTTTCACGAGGCCATCGGTGCGACCGTTGGCGCGGCTGCGCGGGTCGGCGGCGAAGGGGTATTTGCCGACCTTGATGGCGGTGCCGGCGGCCTTGAGCTGGTCCTCGGTCTTGCCGACCCAGGCGATCTCGGGCTGGGTGTAGACGACGGAGGGCACGCGGTCCCAGTCGACATGGCCCTTCTGGCCGGCCAGCGTTTCGACGCAGGCGACGCCGTCCTCGCTCGCCTTGTGCGCCAGCATCGGCCCATCGATGGCGTCGCCGATGGCGAAGATGCCGGGCACGCTGGTCTGGAAATGCCCATCGACGGCGATGCGGCCGCGGTCCGTCAGGGTCACCCCGACCTTGTCGAGCCCCAGCCCCTCGACGTAAGGCCGCCGGCCGATGCAGGCCAGCACGACGTCGACCTCCAGCGTCTCCGCGGCGCCACCCTTGGCCGGCTCGTGGCTCAGCGTCAGGCCGGTCTCGCCGCGCGTCACGCCGGTGACCTTGCGGCCGAGCTTGAATTTCAGCCCTTGACGAGTCAGCAACCGCTCGAACTGCTTCACGATCTCGGAATCGACGCCCGGCGCGATGCGGTCGAGATACTCCACGACGGTGACCTCGCTGCCCAGCCGCCGCCATACCGAGCCGATCTCGAGTCCGATGATGCCGGCGCCAATCACCGCCAGACGCTTGGGAACCTCGGTCAGTTCCAGCGCGCCGGTCGAGGACACGATGGTCTTCTCGTCGATCGTCACGCCGGGCAGCGGCATCACCTCGGATCCCGAGGCGATCAGGATGTTCTTCGCGGCCAGGGTCGCCGTCGTGGCGCCATCCTCGCCGATTACCGCCACCGACCCGGCGGCCTCGATGCGGCCCATGCCGGTGAACAGCGCGATCTTGTTCTTCTTGAACAGGAACTCGATGCCCTTGGTGGTGGCGCCGACGACGTCGTTCTTGCGCTTGAGCATGGCGGCGAGATCGAGTGTCACGCCGGAAACGACAATGCCGTGCGCCTTCAGGTCGTGCGTGGTTTCCTCGTAGAGATGCGAGGACTGCAGCAGCGCCTTGGACGGGATGCAGCCGACATTGAGGCACGTGCCGCCCAGCGTCTTGCGCTTCTCGACGCAGGCGACCTTCATGCCGAGCTGGCTGGCGCGGATGGCGGCGACATAGCCGCCGGGTCCGGCGCCGATCACGACGAGATCGAAGGTTTCCGTGGTCATGATGGTGTCTCCGGCCGTCGCTAGCGTCCCCTCCCGGCGTTTAGCCCACCCCGGAGCGCGGGGCGACGACTCTTTGGTCAAAACGACGCCGCGCGGCGCTCTGGACGGCCGCGGTCCGGGCTGCGGGGGGGAAAATCCCGTTTTCGATCAAGGGGTTGAATTTTACCCGGACGAAATTCGAGGGGCTTTCCGTCCGTCACGCGACCGGCCTTGAACGCGCCCACCGCGCCGCGACAGAGAACAGCGTCGAGTCAATCAATTACATATTGGCAATACCACAATTATTAATTGCCGTTTTGCCAATATATAATTGATAATGTCGCCATGATCCACGCGATCCCCAGACTATTGCCGGAGGACGTTGCCGCGCTCGCCCTGCTCGACGAGCAGCGCGAGCGTCTGGGGATGTTCACCCAGAACAGCCCCAACCGCTGGTTCGGCTCGCTGCGGCGCAGCACGTTTGCCCGTGCCATCCAGGGCTCCAACAGCATCGAGGGCTTCCACGCCACCGTCGCCGACGCCATCGCGGTCGTCGCCAACGAGCAGCCGCTCGACCTGTCATCGGAAACACATGCTGCCCTGATCGGCTACCGCAACGCGCTGACCTACATCATGCAGGCTGCCAAGGATCCGTTCCTCGATTTCTCGAAGCAGTTCCTGAAAAGCATTCAGTTCATGATGCTTGGCCACGATCTCGCCAAGAATCCGGGGCAATGGCGGCCGGGCAGCATCTTCGTGGTCGACGACGCGACCGGCCGGCCGGTCTACGAGGGACCGGAGGCCGCGCTGGTCGATCCGCTCGTGGAAGAGCTGGTCGAGGCGCTGGAGACCGAAGACGCTGGCCCCGTCGTGGTCCAGGCCGCGATGGCCCATCTCAATCTGACGATGATCCATCCCTTCAAGGACGGCAACGGCCGCATGGCGCGCGCGTTGCAGACCTTCGTCCTGGCGCGCGGCGGCATCCAGCATCCGGAATTTTCGAGTATCGAGGAATGGCTCGGCCGCCACACGCGGGACTACTACGCGGTGCTCGCGGAGGTCGGCCAGGGGCGCTGGAACCCGGCACGCGACGCAGCGCCGTGGGTGCGTTTCTGCATCAAGGCACACTACCAGCAGGCCGCCACCCTGATCCGCCGCAACGAGGAATACGCCCGCGTCTACGACGGCGTCGCGACCATCCTCGCGCGCGAACGACTGCCCGAACGCATGGCGGTGCCGCTGTTCGACGCGACGCTCGGCTGGACGATCGGCAACGCGCGCTATCGCGCCGACGCCGAGGTCGGCGAGTTCGCCGCCTCGCGCGACCTCAGGAAGCTGTGCGCGCTGACGCTGCTGGAGCCGATCGGCGAAAAGCGCGGACGTAGCTACCGTCCCGGCCCGGAGCTCGTGAGATTGCGCAAGGCAACTCGCATCGACCGGCCGCTGGAGGATCCCTACGACATCGTGGCGGCGCGCGGGCGATGACGCCGGGCCGCGCGACTCAAGCCAGTCGGGCGGGTCCCGGCGCCAGAAGTCGCTCGATTTCGGTCGCCAGCGGACCCAGATCGCCCGCGACGCTCGCGATGGTCGCCGTGACGAACGCCTTGGGCCGGATGTGCGCCAGGTCGAGCCCGTGGCCCGCGCGGTCGGCGAGCAGGGCCAGAAACGCCATCTGGGTGCGCCCGTTGCCGTCGCGAAAGGGATGGATCGCGTTGAGTTCGCTCAACAGGACAGCGGCCTGGTCGGCGAATTCCGCCGTCGTCGCAGTCGCCGCCAGACGCGCGGGCCAGCGCTTCGCGAACAGCTGGCGCATCTGGTCGGCGATGTGTTCGGGATAGCAGAACATGCTGCCGCCCTTGGCGATGCGCACGGTCCGGTAGCGTCCGGCCCAGGCGTAAACATCGCGGAACAGGTGGCGGTGGATGGCCCGGTAGTGCGTCGCGGTCGCGGTACCGGACGGGAGTGAATCCAGCGCGCGTTGCGCCGAACTGATCGCCTCGAAGCGCGCGAGTTCGTCGTTGTTTCGAAGACCGGGAATATTCCGCAGCACCGACGTTCCGGGGTAGCAATACGGATCGTCGAACGCCGCGTACACGGATGGTCACCGCGCCGTCGTGCCGTACTTCGACAGAATGAACAGACGTCGCTGATCGCTCGTGAGGCCCGCAGCCTCGAATGCATCGAGATCGGCTCGCATGTCGGGCGTCATGAAGAGGCCTTCCATCTCGCTGATCTTTTCCATCGCCGCCCGGCCGAGGACGAAGGGGCGAGACGCGTCGCGTTTCGCGGCGGCCGTACGGCGTCCGGGCATGGCAGTGTCGCTCATGACGCGATTGTAGCATGGATCGTCGGCAGTCGGTCGGGCCAGCGGCCTCGACTCGGACGGCTCCGGCCCGAACCGCGACCCTTGACCGGCAATCCGACGGCGGCCCATCATGACCCGGGCGGAAATCGTCCGCCGGAGAGCTCGCCATGCCAGTCGTCCTCGCGTCGCCGGCGTCGGGCATCGAGCCCCCGGCGGCGTTTTTCCCGGCGACCCAGCGCACGAGCCGAGTCGGCGCCGACGAGGTGATCAAATGAAACGGCGCCACGCGGTGTTCGGTGGCGGCGCGCTTCTGGTTTCGGCGCGAGCCGCCCCGGCGCAGACGACCGGCCGGTTGCGGCGAATCGGCGTGCTGCACTGGACCGCGTTCGTCGACCCGCATTTCGAGACCATGCGCGCGGCATTGCGCGAACTCGGCTATGTCGAAGGCCGCGACATCCTCTATGTCGAGCGCCTCGGCAAGGACCGTGCCGATCTGACCGCCGCGGCGGCGGCCGAGCTGGTGGCGCTGCCGGTCGACCTGCTGATCGCGACCTCGACCGGCGCGGCGGTCGCGGCCAAGCGGGCGACGTCAACGATCCCGGTGCTGATCTCGGCCGCCGATCCGGTCGCAGCGGGTCTGGTGGCCAATCTGGCGCGGCCCGAAGGCAACGTCACCGGCGTTTCCCTGATGCAGTTTGA
>CAMDVZ010000177.1 GCA_945878895.1 Caenispirillum bisanense
TCGCCAGCGGCCCGCGCGCGATGAAGGCGTTCACGCCTTCGGCATAGGCTTCGCACATGCCGCGCGTGGCGGCGTCGAGCACCGCGAAGTCGCGTAAGGCGGCACCGCGGCCGTCGAGCCGGCGGGCGAGGCTGTCGGCGGCGAGGCCGGATGGTCCGACCCATTCGGCCCAAGTGCCCAATCCGCGCCGCAAGGTGGCTTCCATCTGCCACGACCGGTCCTGGGCATGCGCGTATCCCAGCGCCATGAACGCATCGTGTTGTCCGCGTGCGCGGATGTGCGGCACGCCCCACGGATCGCGCAGGATGTCGACCGGCGCTTCGAGCCCGGCGATGGCGACCGAACCGGTCATGTCGGGGACCGCGGCCAGCAGGTCCGCCATCGTGATCGCCGCCATGCCGTTTCACTCCCGTATGGATTCCGGCGCCGGGCCCGGAGCCACCATCGCGCGTTGTGTCCTGTCCAGCGGCGAGCATGGGTCATGGCCAACGCGATTTCCAGCGTCGTGGCCCGGCGGGCGACATGGGCTGGTTCGACGCACGCGCTTGGGCGGCACCGATTGCCACACAAGCCAAGCTCATGCCGGCGCCAGCGAATCGTCGTTGCATATGCACGCGATCCGACGATGATGCCGCCGTCGGCGCATGCCGGACATTGGGAGCATGTCGATGCGGCGGAACTGGTGGGCGGTGGTGGCGTGCGGGGCGATGATCCTGCTGCTGGCGACCGGCGTGCGGATGAATTTCGGCATCTTCCAGAAGCCGATCGTCGCGGACCTCAGGATATCCTACGAGCTATTCAGATTCGGCGCCGGTCTGGCGTAGTTCTTCTTCGGCGCGCTGTCGCCGGTCGGCGGCATGCTGGCGACCCGCTTCGGCATCGTACGCACCGTGATGGGCGGCGGCGCCCTCTACACGGTCGGGCTGGTGATCGTGGCGCTCTCGGAATCCGGCGGCATGCTGACCCTCGGCAACGCGCTGGCCGGCGGCGCCATCGGCGTGGCGGGTTTCAGCGCGGTGTTCGGCGCGGTCGGCCAGGCAGCACCTCCCGAAAAGCGCACGATGGTGTTGGCGATCACCGCGGCGGGCGGATCGCTCGGACAGTTCTCGGTGGTGCCGTTCGGCCACGTCATGTTCGAACTGTTCGGCTGGCGCGTGGCGATGCTGATCCTGGCGGCACTGGCCTCGACCATCGTCCTGTTCGCGCTCGGACTGCGGCGCCCCGCGACGCAGGGCAGCGCGGCAGGGTCGGGCGGACCGGTCCAGTCCACCCGCGCCGCGCTCGCCGAGGCGTTCGGCCATCGCGGCTACGTGCTGCTGACGATCGGATTTTTCGTCTGCGGCTTCCACGTCGCCTTCGTCGGCACCCACATGCCGAACTTCCTCGCCGACAAGGCCGTGGCGGTGTCGATCCTCGGTCGCGAACTCTCGCCGGCGGCGCTCGGCGCCTTGTCGGTGGCTGTCATCGGTCTGTTCAACATCGTCGGCACCCTGGCGGCCGGCTTCGTGGGCGGCGCGGTCGCCCGCAAGGACGCGCTGGTCGCCATCTACGCCGCCCGTGCCGCGATCATCGTCTATCTGCTGCTGGCACCGATCGGCGGCACCAGCATCCTAGTCTTCTCGATGGTGTTCGGGCTGCTCTATCTGAGTACCGTGCCGATCACGAGCGGACTGATCGGCTATCTGTTCGGGCCGACCCACATGGGCACGCTCTACGGATTCGTCTTCTTCAGCCACCAGCTCGGCGGCTTCCTCGGTGCCTGGGGCGGCGGCTATCTGTTCGACCGCACCGGTTCCTACGACATCATGTGGTGGGCGTCGGCGGCGCTCGGCGTGTTCGCCGCCCTGGTGCATTGGCCGATCGTCGAGAAGCCGGTGGCGCGCGCGGTCGCGGCATAGGTGACCGACTTGCGCTGCGTCGGAGGCGTCCCCATACTTCCGGGCATGGAAACTTCGCCATCCACCAACGACGCGCCGCCCAAGGCGTTGCTGATCGCCACGGGCGCGGCGCTGGCGGGAATCACCGCGCTGGCGTTCTGGCAGTGGCTCGAACGCGGCCCCGCCATCCTGCTCGACATGGGCCGCGTGCTCTGCTTCTGAACGGCGCGGACCGGATCAGGGATTGCCGCTCCTGGTCTTCGCCGCCCGCGACGACGCCTGCTGCGGACTCAACGCCGCGCGCAAGTTCATCGCCTTCGACAGCATGTCGAACCAGAACGGCGCGCCGAGCGAGAGCGCGAGCGCGGTGACGAGCCAGCCGAGGATGGCACGCGCCAGTCCACCCTCCGTCCACAATGTCGCCCATGTCGCGTCGCCCCAGCCGATCGGCAGCTTCTGCAGCGTGCCCCATGCGGTCTCGGGTGCGTCGCAAGCCTTGGCCTTGTCCTTCTCGGTGCCCGCCAGCTTCCGGCAGTCGAGATAGCCATCGGCGAATTTGACCACGCTCGCCCGCAGCGCCTCGTCCTTCCACAGCGTCTCGCCGATCCGGAACGTATCGGCGTTGATGGCGATCGCCAGGCCGAGGCCGATCAGCAGGCCCACGATGTTCATCGATCGCTTGTAGGCTCCCGACACGCGTTCCATCATCGTGTCGAACCACGCCTCGATTTCCTTCTCGACGCCGGTGGCGCTCGCCGCGGCTTTGGCGCGAAGGGCCTGGAGGGTCGATCTGAAATCGCCGTCGGGCAGATGATCGATAGCGCCGCCGAGGTCGAGCGACAGCAACGCCTTGAGCTTCGCCTCGTCGGCGCCGTCGGCCAGATCGCGGACCGCGGCGACGATCCGGTCCGGCGTCGTGGCCTGCAAGCGTGTTTTCAGGTCGCCGACGGGCAGCCGCGCGACGACCGCGGCGATGGCCTCGGGAAGCGCCGTCGCCCTGATGGTCGAACCGAGTGCGCTCGCGAAGTCGGCGGTCTTCAGATAGGACGGCACGTAGGTTCCGAAGCCGGCCGCGAAGCCGAACGGTCCACTGCGCGAGACCTTGCCGGCGACGGCGAGAAACGGGTGCTCCAGCAGCTTGTCGAGGGCCGCCTTGCCGTCGTTCGTTCGTCCCGACACCATCGCCGACAGCGCGCCCTTGAGGTGTCGCGCGCGCATGTCGAATATCTGGGCGACGAACTCGTTGCCCGAGGCGACGATCAGGCCGAGCAGCAGATAGAGCAGGATCAGGCCGATGGCGACATCGACCGCGGCACCGAAATTCATGATGTCCTCCCGCGTATCGCGGCGAGCGGGCGGCATGCCCGTCGCGCGGGAGGATCATGGGCCGGTGGTGGACCGCCCCGATGTGGGAAAAACCACCCGCGGCGGAACGCCGACGGGGCGTCGGTCGAGGACCGGTCGGTCGGCGTCGGTCGCCGCTACAGCACGAACTTGCTGAGATCGACGTTCTTCGCCAGCTCGCTCACCCGCGCGCGAACATAGGCGGCGTCGATCGGCACCACTTCGCCGGGACGGTCCGAGGCGCTGAAGCTGATTTCCTCCAGCAGCTTTTCCATCACCGTGTGCAGGCGCCGGGCGCCGATGTTCTCGACCGCGCCGTTGATCTCCGCGGCCAGCCGCGCCAGCTCGTCGACCGCGTCGTCGGCGAAGTCGAGTGTCACCTTCTCCGTCAGCAACAACGCCTTGTACTGCTTGAGCAGGCTGGCCTCGGGCTCGGTGAGGATGCGGCGGAAATCGTCCTGGGTGAGGCCCTTGAGCGTCACGCGGATCGGCAGGCGCCCCTGCAGCTCGGGCAGCATGTCCGAGGGCTTCGACATGTGGAAGGCGCCCGAGCAGATGAACAGGATGTGGTCGGTCTTGAGCGGCCCGTGCTTGGTGGCGACGGTGGTGCCCTCGATCAGCGGCAGCAGGTCGCGCTGCACGCCCTCGCGGCTGACGTCGCCGCCGCGGAACTCCGAGCGAGCGGTGATCTTGTCGATCTCGTCGATGAACACGATGCCGTGGTTCTCGGCCACCTCGCGCGCCTCGCGCACGACGCGCTCCTGGTCGAGCAGCCGGTCGCTCTCCTCGCGGGTGGCGACCTCCATCGATTCCTTGACGGTCATCTTGCGCTTGCGGGTGCGGCCGCCCATCGCCTTGCCCAGCATGTCGCCGATATTGATCATGCCGAGCGAGCCGCCGGGCATGCCCGGTACCTCGAACGTCGCGGGACCGCCGGTGTCGGCGACCTCGAGCTCGATCTCGCGGTCGTTCAGCTCGCCGTCGCGGATCTTGTGGCGGAAGCGCAGCTTCGTTTCGGTGCTGGCGCCGGGACCACACAGCGCGTCGACGACCCGGTCCTCGGCGGCCACTTCGGCCCGGGTCGCGACCTCCGCCCGCAGGCGCTCGCGCGTCATGTCGATGGCGACTTCCATCAGGTCGCGGCCGATCTGTTCCACGTCGCGGCCGACATAGCCGACCTCGGTGAATTTGGTTGCCTCGACCTTCAGGAACGGCGCTCCCGCGAGCTTCGCCAGCCGCCGCGCGATCTCGGTCTTGCCGCAGCCCGTGGGTCCGATCATCAGGATGTTCTTGGGCAGCACTTCCTCGCGCAGGCCATCGGGCAGCTGTTGCCGGCGCCAGCGGTTGCGCAGGGCGACGGCGACGGCGCGCTTGGCGTCGTTCTGGCCCACGATGTGGCGGTCGAGTTCGGAAACGATCTCGCGGGGGGAGAAACTGGTCATGGCGTCCTCGTTGAGGCACGGCGTCCGGCGCGACACCCGTCCGGGCGCGCCACGCAACGTCGCGGGCGTCCGGCTACAGCTTTTCGAGCGTGACGTTGGTGTTGGTGTAGACGCAGATGTCGGCCGCCACCTTCATCGCCTTGCGGGCGATCGCCTCGGCGTCGAAGCCCTCGACGTCGATCAGGGCGCGCGCCGCGGCCAGCGCGTAGTTGCCGCCCGAGCCGATGCCGATCAGCCCGTCCTCGGGTTCCAGCACGTCGCCGGTGCCGGTCAGCACCAGCGAGACTTCCTTGTCGGCGACCGCCATCATGGCTTCGAGTCGCCGCAGGTAGCGGTCGGTGCGCCAGTCCTTGGCGAGCTCGACGCAGGCCCGCATCAGCTGGCCGGGATGGCGTTCCAGCTTGTCTTCGAGGCGCTCGAACAGGGTGAAGGCGTCGGCCGTGGCGCCCGCGAAGCCGCCGACGATGGAACCGTCGCCGAGCCGGCGCACCTTGCGGGCGTTGGATTTGATGACGGTCTGGCCGAGGCTGACCTGGCCGTCGCCGGCCAGCACGACCTGGCCGCCCTTGCGGACCGCCAGAATCGTCGTCCCGTGCCAGAGGGGCGTGGAGGATGTGTCGCTCATGGACCGCTAGATAGGGGGTCGCGGGCGAGAGTCCAAGCCCCACGACGGGCCGGACGTTCCGGACCCCGAGCCGTCCTCCCGTCCGCGCTCGACACGGCCGGGTCGGAATGCCACCAGATCGGTCCCAGAACCCCCTTGCCCGGAGTCCCGCCATGAACCGCGTCCTCGCCCATACCGGCGTTCGATATCCGATCGTGCAGGCGCCGATGGGCTATATCGCGCGCAGCCAGCTGGCGAGTGCGGTGTCGAACGCGGGCGGCCTCGGCATCATCGAAACGTCGAGCGGCGAGGTCGATGTCTGCATGGCTGAGATCGCGAAGATGCGGGAGCTCACCGACAAGCCGTTCGGCGTCAACCTGCCGCTGCTGTTCATCCGCGATCCGCGCATCGTCGATCTCGTCGCCGCCAGCGGGGTGAAGTTCGTGACCACCTCGGCCGGCTCGCCGGCCAAATTGCTGCCGACGCTGAAGGCCGCGGGACTGATCGTCTATCACGTGATCCCCAACCTCGCGTCGGCGATCAAGGCGGTCGAGGCCGGGGTCGACGGGCTGGTGGTCGAGGGCGGCGAGGGCGGTGGTTTCAAGAACCCCGACGATGTGTCCACGCTGGTACTGCTGCAAGCCGTGCGCGAGAGGGTCGACGTGCCGTTGATCGCCGCGGGCGGCATCTGCGACGGGCGTGGCATGGCAGCGGCCTTCGCGCTGGGTGCCGAAGCGGTGCAGATGGGCACCCGCTTCGTGTCGGCGCTCGAAAGTCCGGTGCACCAAAACTACAAGCAGGCGATCCTCGACGCCGACGACACCGGCACCGTGATGCTGAACCGCAAATCGAGCCCTTGCGTGCGGGCGCTGCGCACGGAGCGGACGAAGGAAATCGACCGGGTGGGCGGCTTCGACCGCTCGCTGTTCGGCTCGGTGAAGGATCTCTATTTCGGCGGCGACATGGAGTCCTCGATTGGCCTCGCGGGCCAGACCGTCGGACTGATCCACGAAGTGCTGCCGGTGGCGGAGATCGTCCGCGCCACCGTCGAGGGCTTCCACGCCATCCGCAAGGCGCAGTGGGAACGATCGGCCCGCGGCGAGTTCTGACCACTACTTCAGCAGCTCCGGCGCCAGCAGGCGGGGCAGAAACAGCGGGATTTCGGGAAACACGATCATTGCGGCCAGCACCAGCATCATCGGCACCAGCATGATGAAGGTGTCCTTCAGCGCGTATCGCAATCGCACCCCGGCGACCGAACAGGCGATCATCAGGCACAGCCCGTAGGGCGGCGTCACCAGTCCGAAGGCGAGCGCCACGATGGACACGATGGCGAACTGGATCGGGTGCATCTCGACCGACTTGGCGAGCGGCTCCAGCACCGTGCCGACGATGATGATGGCGGGGATGGCGTCGAGAAAGCAGCCGACGATCAGGAACACGAAGGCGATGAAGAAGCCGACGCCGATGGCGCCCATGCCCCAGGTCGAGACGTTCGACAGCAGCGCCTTGGGGATCTGGTAGTAGGCGAGCAGCCAGCCGAAGGCGCTGGCGGTGCCGATGCAGAAGAGAGCCACGCCGGCCAGCCGGCCGGTATCGAGCAGCGCGTCGTAGAGTTTGGCGCCGCCCATCTCGCGATAGACCACGATCGACAGGAACGCCGAATAGAGCACCGCGATGCAGGCCGATTCGGTGGCGGTGAACCAGCCCAGCAGGATGCCGCCGACGATGATGAAGGGCGTCGTCATGGCGGGAATCGACACCCACACCGAGCGAACGAGTTCGCGCAGGGTCGAGCGCGGGTAGGTCGGATAGCCGCGGCGGACGGCGTAGACATGCACCGTCGCCATCTGGGCGCCCGCGATCAGCAGGCCCGGGATCACGCCGGCGAGGTAAAGCGCGCCGATCGAGGTCGAGATCAGGCCGCCCCAGACGATCATCAGGATCGAGGGTGGGATGACGACGGCCAGCACGGCGGAAACGGCGGTGATGGCGATGGAGAAAGAGAGATCGTAGCCCTCCCTGGTCTGGGCATCGATGAAGATCTTGCTCTGGCTGGCGGCGTCGGCGGTCGAGGACCCTGAAATGCCCGCGAAGAACACCGACAGCACGACGTTGATCTGCGCCAGCGAGCCTGGCCAGTGGCCGACCAGCGCCCGCGACAGCGCCACCAACCGGTTGGTTATGCCGCCGACGCTCATCAGGTTGGCGGTCAGCAGGAAGAAGGGCACCGCCAGCAGGATGAAGGAGTTGTAGGCGTTGAAGGTCTCCTGCGAGAGCATCATCGTCGACAGCCGCGGCTCGAAAAAGAAGATCGGCAGGCAGGCGAGCCCCAGCGAGAAGGCCACCGGCACCCGCAGCACCAGCAGCAAAAAGAACACGCCGAACAGGATGGCGCCGGCATCCGCGCCGGTGAAAACGTTGGTGCTCACGACGCGTTCCGTCCGAACAGGACGCGCAGTTCGTCGAGGAACTGTTCGCCGAGAAAAACGATCCAGGTGATGCCGGCGACCGGCCAGGCGACGTGGATCAGCCACAGCGGAAGTTCCGCCAGCTCCGACGTCCGGTGCCAGGCGAAACGCGTGAACTCGACGCCGCCGATGGCGAACACGACCGCCAGCGCCAGCGTGCCCAGCCGCGCCAGGATGCGGATCAGCGCCTCGGGCCGGCCCGTCATCGTGGGCCACACGTCGACCTCGAAATGCTGGGATTCGCGCACCCCCACCATGGCCCCGATCATGATCAGCCACACGAACAGGAAGCGCGCCATCTCCTCGGTCCAGATGTAGGACGGGATGAGGTTGGTGTAGCGCGAGATCACCTGCAGGGTGACCGGTATGATCAGGATCGCGAGGCTGAACACCAGCAGATGGCGCAACAACGCGGCGTAGGCGGCGGTGAAGCGCCGCCACGGCGTGGCAGGCGCTGGCCCGGACATCGACATGAGGGCTCCCCGGAAACGGGCGCGCCCCGCCACGACCGTCGTGGCGGGGCGCGGTCGGACGTGGGTCCTAGACGGCGGCGATCTTGCCGAAGATCGCCTCGGCGCCGATTTCCTTGGCGTAGGCGGCCATGACAGGATCGACCAGCTTCTTCATCGCGGGCCGCTCCTCGAAGGGCACGCGCTTGAGCTTGCCGGCTTTTTCCAGCGCGTCGAGCTTGGCGGTCTCCTCGCTCGACTCCAGCGCGCGGCCGAAATCGCCGGCTTCGGCGCCGGCCTTCAGGATGGCCTCCTGGAGTTCCTTCGGCAGCGTCTTGAGCGTCTTGATCGAGAAGCAGATCGGCCGAATCGAGACGGCGTGCTGGGTCAGGTTGAGGTGTGGCGCGACTTCGTAGAACTTCATCGCCTCGACGCCGGCCGCCTCGTTCTCGCCTGCCGCGATGACGCCGTTCTGGATCGCGTTGTAGACCTCGTTGTAGGCGATCACGGTCGGCGCCATGCCGGCGGCGGAGAAGGTGCGCGACCAGATCGGCGCGCCCTGGACGCGGACCTTGAGGCCCTTCATTTCGGCGAGATTGCGGATCGGCTTGTTGGCGAAGATGTTGCGCACGCCACCGCCGGCATGGCCGATCAGCATGACCTCGGCCTTCTGGGCGATCTCGTCGGCGATCGGTTTCAGCAGGTTGGCCGCCACCACCTTGTTCATGTGCGCGATGTCGCTGAACACGAAGGGCGCGTCGATGAAGGGCGCCGCCTTGGCAAAGGTCGACATGTGGGCCGGCGAGACGATCGCGAAATCGACCGCCTTGCCTTGCGCCATGTACTCGAAATACTGCTTCTCCAGGCCCAGCGACGAGTTCTTGTGCAGGTTGAACGTCACGGGCTTGCCGTAATACTTGTTCACCAGCTCGCCGAATTTCGTCAGTGCCTTGGTGAAGGCGTGGTCGTCGTTGAACTGCACGGCGCCATTGAGCGTCACCGGCGTCTGGGCGTTCAGACCGTGCACGAACGGCGCCGTCACGGCGGTGGCGGCGAGGCCGCCGATCAAGGTCCTGCGCTTCATGATTTCCTCCCGGGGAACGGCCCGTCGTTGATCCCGGGCCCCTAGGGAAGA
>CAMDVZ010000178.1 GCA_945878895.1 Caenispirillum bisanense
GATCCGTCCGCCGCGCCGACAGGGGGTGTCCAGGTCAAGCGCGGGAGGGGGGTGTGTGACGCTGGACGCCGGCGGACCGGGTCGTTGCGCCGCAAGGGTTTTGGGGACCTCCGGCGTCCAACGATCGGATGCAGCCGGGATTTCGGTCGGGCTGCCGTCGCGTCCCATTGCAGCCATGTCGCCCCGCCTGTTGACCGCGAGGCCGCGCGGACCGACAAGAGTGGACATTCACGGGCGCCCTGTCGCGCCCATCGGGATCGTTCGGCCGAAGGGCCGCGAAGGAAGATGAGTCAGACCGAAAGCGCCGGGACCAGCCATCCGCCGACCTACAGACGGTCGTTGCGGGTCGTGATCGGTCGCATGGTGATGTGGTCCCTGCCGCTAGTGGCGTTGGTGATCGGCGTGTTCGCCTATCTCGCGGCGGGCCGCCACGTCGGCACCGACAATGCCTACGTCAAGGGCGACCGGGTCCAGATCGCCGCCGAAATCAGCGGCGTCATCCTCGAGGTGGCCGTGCAGGAAAACCAGCGGGTCGAAAAGGGCCAGCTGCTGTTCCGGCTCGACGACCAGCCCTTCCGTCTGGCGCTGGCGAAGGTCGAGGCCGAGATGGAATCGGTGCGGGCCGAGATCCAGGCCCTGCGCGCGACATACCGGCAGAAGCACGAGGAAGTGAAGTCCGCGATCAGCCAGGAGACCTTCGCTCAGGCCGACTACGAGCGCCAGACCGACCTCGCCAACCGCCGTATCGCCTCGGGCGCCCGCCAGGAGGAATCCCGCCGCGATCTCGACATCGCCCGCCAGCGGATCGCCGCGTTGCGCGAGGACCAGTCCCGCATCGTCGCCCAGCTCGGCGGCGACCCCAAGATCAAGGCCGACGACCATGCCAAGGTGCGCCAGATCAAGGCCACCCGCGACGAGATGGCCCTCAACGTGGCGCGCACCCGCGTGACCGCCCCGATCGGCGGCATCGTGACGCGCAAGCCGGTGGCGGGCGGCTACGCGACCGCCGGCGCGACCATCATGGCGGTGGTCGCCGATTCGGGCCTCTGGGTCGAGGCCAACTACAAGGAAACCGACCTCACCCGCGTGCGGCCGGGCCAGACCGTCACCATCCGGGTCGACACCTACCCGGAGCGGGTGTGGTACGGCACGGTCGGCAGCATCAGCCAGGCCACTGGTGCCGAGTTCGCCGTGCTGCCGCCGCAGAACGCCTCGGGCAACTGGGTCAAGGTGGTGCAGCGCATCCCCGTGCGGGTCGATCTGCGCGTCAACGGCTCGGACCCGCCGCTGCGCATGGGCATGAGCGCCACCGTCGAGATCGACACCGGCCACGTGCGCTCGTTCGGCGACCTGATCGGCAGCCTCGAGCGCTTCGTTGGCCTGGGTGGCGCCAACGCCGACACGGGACGGACGCGGCCGCGGTGACGGCCGAGGAGCATCGGGAAGTCAGGCATCGGGGATGGATCACGGCGGTCGTGATGGCCGCCACCGTCATGCACGCGCTCGACGCCACCATCGCCAACGTCGCCCTGCCGCACATGCAGGGCCAGCTGTCGGCGACCCAGGACCAGATCTCCTGGGTGCTGACGTCCTACATCGTGGTGTCGGCCATCATGACGCCGCTGACCGGCTTTCTCGCCAGCCGGGTCGGGCGGCGGCGACTGTTCTTCTGGGCCGTCACGCTTTTCACCATCGCCTCCATGCTGTGCGGCGTGTCGCAGAGCCTGGAACAGATCGTCCTGTTCCGCGCCCTGCAGGGGGCGTTCGGGGCGGCCCTGATCCCGCTCTCGCAAGCGCTGCTGCTCGATATCTACCCGCCCTCGCGCCATAGCTGGGCGATGGCGATCTGGGGCGTGGGCGTCATGGTCGGCCCGATCATGGGCCCGACGCTGGGCGGCTGGCTGACCGACGATTTCAGCTGGCGCTGGGTGTTCTACATCAACGTGCCGGTCGGCATCCTGGCCGGCATCGGCATCCTGGTGCTGGTGCGCGACGGCGCGGCGGTGGCGCGCCGGCCGTTCGACCTGATGGGTTTCGCGTTGCTCGGCATCGGCATCGGCGCCGTCCAGATGATGCTCGATCGGGGCGAGTTGCTGGACTGGTTCGATTCGACCGAGATCGTGATCGAGGCGGCGATCGCCGCCCTCGCGCTCGCCATGTGCCTGATCCACCTCTTCACCACGCGAACGCCCTTCGTGGATCTGCGGCTGTTCGAGGACCGCAATTTCAACATCGGCCTGCTGCTCACCGCGACCGCCGGCATGATCATGATCGCCAGCGCCGCCATCATGCCGCCCTTCCTGCAGGGCCTTCGCGGCTATCCGGCGATCGACGTCGGGCTGATCATGGCGCCGCGCGGCATCGGCATGATGGTGTCGATGCTGATGGTGGCGCGCCTGATCGCGGTCTTCGATCAGCGCCTGGTGATGGGCGTCGGGTTCACCATCGGTGCCGCCTCGATCTGGCCGCTGACGCAGTCCAATCTCGACATCGCGATGTCGACCGTGCTGTGGAGCGGCGTCGTGCAGGGCTTCGGGCTCGGCTTCGTGTTCGTGCCGCTGAGCACCGTGATGTTCGCCACCACGCCACCGGCGCTGCGCACCGACGCCGCGGCGATGAACGCGCTGGTGCGCAATCTCGGCGGCAGCATCGGCATCGCCGTGATGGTCGCCACGCTGACCTCGCGCACCCAGCTGGTGCGCGCCGAGCTGACCGAGAACGTCAACGTCTTCAATCCGGCCTGGAACGCCGCGGCCGTCGGCGGCGAGCGCGTCTGGGCGATGTGGGACGTCGAGATCACCCGGCAGGCCGCGATGATCGCCTATCTCGTCGACTTCAAGCTGATGATGTACTACGTGGTCGCCACCATCCCGCTGCTGTTCCTGCTCAAGCGCACGCAGCGGCGCTGATTTCGAAAGCGGTTGCCGGCACGATCCATGGGACGCAAAGCCAAGGGCGAGACGCCCGCGAATCCGGGGCCGGTGATCGTGCTGGTGCGCCCGCAAATGGGCGAGAACATCGGCATGACCGCGCGTGCCATGCTCAATTGCGGGCTCGGCGAACTGCGCCTCGTCTCGCCGCGCGACGGCTGGCCCGACCCACGCGCCCAGCGCGCCGCGTCGGGGGCCGACGTCGTCCTCGATGGTGCCCGCGTGTACGACACCGTCGCGGAGGCCGTCGCGGACCTGCACCATGTCGTCGCCACCACGGCGCGCGACCGCGAACTGACAAGGCGCGTGGTCGGACCGCGGCTGGCGGCCACCGAGATGCGCGGCTGGATCGGCGAAGGCAAGCGGGTCGGCATCCTGTTCGGCGCCGAGCGCACCGGCCTCGAAAACGACGAGCTGGTGCACGCCGACACCTCGCTCACGATTCCGGTGAATCCGGCGTTCTCCTCGCTCAATCTGGCGCAGTCGGTCCTGCTGGTGGCGTGGGAATGGTCGCAGGCGGAGGACGCGGCCGCCGACGAGGCGCTGGTCACCGGCCATTCCGAGCCCGCCACGCGGGGCCAACTCGACGAGTTCCTCGACCGGCTGGAACGCGAGCTCGACGAGACCGGCTTCTTCAAGGTCGAGGCCAAGCGGCCAACCATGACGCTGAACATCCGTGCCCTGTTTGGCCGCATCCCGCTGACGGCGCAGGAGGTCAGAACCCTGCACGGCATCGTCAGCGAGCTTCTCGACAAGCGCCGGCGTCGCCCGTCGTGAGCAATCCATGGATGCGCGGGCGCGTCGCCCATCGTAGCCTGCCCGTGGCGCGGATTTCCGCGCCGACGGCAAGAAGAGGAAGAGCATGATCCGTCGTCGTTCGTTGATCGCAAGCGCCGCCGTCGCGGCGGTGGCCGCGCCGTTCACCGCGCGCGGCCAGGCCGCCTACCCGAACAAGTCGCTGCGTTTCATCGTGCCCTTTCCGCCCGGCGGCGGCACCGACACGATCGGCCGGATCGTCGCGGAGAATCTCGGCCGCATCCTCGGACAGACCGTGCTGGTCGACAACAGAGGCGGCGCCGGCGGCACGGTGGGAACGGTCGAGCTCGCGCGCGCGGCACCCGATGGCTACACGATCGGCATGATCACGGTCGGCTCGCACGGCATCCATCCGTCGCTCTACGCCAAGCTTCCGTTCGATCCCTACAAGGACTTCACGCCGATCTCGATGTTCGCATCGCTGCCCAACCTGCTGGCGCTGCACCCCTCGGTGCCCGCCAACAGCGTCGCGGAGCTGATCGCGCTGGCGAAGAAGGAACCCGGCAAGTACACGTTCGCGTCCTCGGGTGCCGGAACCTCGCTGCATCTCAGCGGCGAGATGTTCAAGCAGATGGCCGGCGTCGACATGCTGCACGTGCCCTACAAGGGCGGCGGGCCGGCGCTCCAGGACCTGCTCGCGGGTCAGGTCCACATGATCTTCGGCAACGCGCCCAGCACCTGGCCGCTGGTGCAGGGCGGCAAGCTGAAGGCCATCGGCGTCACCTCGCCGCAACGCTCGGCGTCGATTCCCGACGTGCCGCCGATCGGCGACACCATCCCGGGCTACGCGGCGACGTCGTGGTACGGCCTGGCCGGTCCGGCCGGGCTGCCCGAGCCGATCATCCAGCGCCTCGACGCGGCGTTGCGGGAACTTCTGGCGAAACCCGACGTGATCAAACGCTACGCCGACCTCGGCACCGACATCCCGCCGCTCGGTCGCGCGTATCTGGAAAAATTCTACCCGGAGGAAATCAAACGCTGGGCGCCGGTGGTGAAAGCGTCTGGCGCCCGCGTCGAGTAGGGGCGGACGTCGAAACGGGCATGCGGCCGGAGAGATTGTCATGAAGCTGCTGAGCTACCGCTTCCAGGGAGTCCGCCGCTTCGGCGCGCTGACCGGCGACGGCGTGATCGACCTCGCCGCGCGCGTCGGCGACCTTTATCCCGATCTGCGTGCCGTGCTGACCGCGGGCGCGTTGCCGGCGGTGGCCGCGATCGCCGCCGCGGCGCCGCCCGATCACCGGCTCGACGAGATCGCGCTTGACCCCGTGATTCCGAACCCGGCCAAGATCCTGTGCGTCGGCCTGAACTACAAGACCCACGTGCTGGAGGTAGGCCGCGAGCTGCCGACCCATCCCAGCGTCTTCTCGCGCCTGCACAACACGCTGATCGCGCATGGCGAGGCGATGATCCGGCCCAGGGCGTCGACCAACTTCGACTTCGAGGGCGAGCTGGCGGTGATCGTCGGACGCGGCGGCCGACACATCGCTGAAGCCGACGCGTTGAGCCACGTCGCGGGCTATACCTGCTTCAACGACGGCAGCGTGCGCGACTTCCAGCGTCACTCCGTCACCGCCGGCAAGAATTTTCCGGACACCGGGCCGCTCGGCCCGTGGATGGTCACCGCCGACGAAATTCCCGATCCGACGAGGCTGACCGTCGCCACGCGCCTCAACGGCGCCGAGGTGCAGCGCGATAGCGTCGCTCACATGATCTTTCCGATTCCGAGGATCATCGCCTACCTCTCGACCTTCGCCGAACTCGAACCCGGCGACGTCATCGCGACCGGCACGCCGCACGGCGTCGGGCTCGGCCGCACGCCGCCGCTCTGGATGAAGGCCGGCGACACGATCGAAGTCGAGATCGACGGTGTCGGGACATTGCGCAACACGATCGTCGACGAAGTCTGAGCCGCGCGTCCGGCGCTTGCGTCGAAGTGCCGGCGCCATCATCCTGCTATCCGTAGACGGCGGGCAGCCATCATCCAATCAACGAACGAGGAAACGACATGGGCGGCAAGATCGGCTCCGGCATCGGCCGGCGGACTTTGGTGGGCGGCGCGGTGGCGATGCCGTTCGTGGCCTCGGGCATCGCGCGCGCCCAGGACACCTGGCCCAATCGCACGGTGCGCTACATCAATCCGTTTCCGGCCGGCGGCGCGACCGACACGCTCTCGCGCATCTTCTGCCAGAAGATGAGCGAAGTGACCGGCCAGACCTGGCTGGTCGAGAACCGCGGCGGTGCCGGCGGCGACCTCGGCGTCGACATCGTCGCCAAGTCCGAACCCGACGGCTACACGCTGGGCCTCGGCGGCATCGCCAGCCACGCCATTGCCGCGACGATGAAAAAGGGCCAGCTGCCGTTTCACCCCGAGAAGGATTTCACCTTCGTCACGAACCTCTGGTGGCTGCCGAACTTCCTTGTCGGCAACATCAACCTGCCGGCCAAGACGATGCCGGAGCTGATCGAGCTGCTGCGCAAGAACCCCGGCAAATATTCCTATGCCTCGGCCGGCAACGGCACGACGCTGCATCTCAGCGGCGAGCTCTTCAAGCAGCTTGCCAAGGTGGACATGCTGCACGTGCCCTATCGCGGCGCCGCCCCCGCCATGGTCGATCTGCTGGCCGGTCAGGTCCACCTGATCTTCGACAACATCCCGGGCTCGCTCGCACAGTATCGTCCGGGCAAGGTCACGGGCTTCGCCGTCAGCAGCAAGGACCGCAGCGCCGTCGTGCCCGACATCCCCACGATCGGCGAATTCCTGCCGGGATTCGATATCCGCTCGTGGACCTGCCTCGTCGGGCCGGCGAAAATTCCGCAACCCGTGGTCGCCCGCATGTCGGCGTTCGCGAAGCAGACACTGGAAAGTCCGGCGGTCGTGAAACAGTACCTCGACAACGGCGCGACGGCCTGGTGGTCGACCCAGGCCGATCTGCTGGCCTATCGGGCCAGCGAGGAAAAGCGTCTGGGCGAGATCATCGTCAAGGCCGGAGCCACTGCAGCCAACTGATCGCCAGCCTTTCGGCGGCGGGCGCGTCGCGGCGCGCCCGCCTTCCACCCCGTCAGGCGAGCCAGTCGAGAACGGCTTTGGCGGTGGAGTCGGGCTGGTCGAGATGCGCCAGATGCCCGGCGCCTTCGATGGCGCGGCTCTCGCTGCGACCCTTGATCGCTCTGGCGATGGTCGCGCCGTAGGCGGGTGGCAGGATGTGGTCCTGCGCACCCCACAACACCAGTGTCGGCGCTTTGATCAGTGGCAGGCGCTTCGCCAGACGCGTGTCGCCGAGCGGCCAGAACACGCGCGCCGCGGCTTCCGACGCACGCACCATCTCGATCGGCCATTCCGCCGAGTTGGCGCCCTCGGGCACCGCCACCATCTCCGTCCATATCGCCGGATCGGCGCACATCAGGCCCGCGACCTGGTCGGCGCGCTGCGCCCACGGGTCGGTGGCGGGATTGTCCGCGTCGAACAGGCCGAACGGCGCGATCAGCACGAGGCGCTTCACCGACGCGGGCCATAGCGCCGCCATTTCGGCGGCGAAGGATCCGCCGACCGAACTGCCGACCAGATCGCAACCGTCGAGGCCGACCGCCTCGACCAGCTGGCGGACCGCGACCACCCAGTCGAGATGCGTGTCGAGCACGTTGTGACCGGTGGCGCCGGGATAGCCCGGCAGCGAGGGGACGACGACGGTGCGCTTTTCCGCCAGCCGGTCGAGGAACGGCGTCCAGCGGGGCTGGCCGCCGAAGCCGGCGAGGAAACCGAACGTCGGGCCGCTACCCTTGCGCCAGACGCGACAGGGAAATCCGTTGACCTCGACAGACAGGGTCTGCGGCTCGCTCATGGATCATGGCTCCGGAGAATGGGTGCGGTCCGGACCGGCGCGAAGGCCGGTTCCGTTCCGTCGGCGTATCGTGTCTATTCGGCGGCCAGGCGCGGCGCGAAGGCCGGAACCTGGGCGCGTTGTGCCTTGTCCATGGGCTTGGGCCACCATTTGTCTTCCCACTCCGGGAACATGTCCTTGACCCTCGGCATCACCTTTTCCGCGAACAGCCGCGTATTGTACTTGGTCGTTTCCTTGCTCATGTTGCCGTACTGCAGCAGCAACATCAGATGGCCGACGTTGAGGCTGGTGGCGACGTGGCGGATCTGCTCGACCACCTCGTCGGGCGAGCCGATGATGACATAGCCGCCATCGACGATTTCCTTCATGCCGGTGGCCTTCATCGCCAGCTTGCTCTGGTAGCTGGCGGTGTTGGCGGCGCGGCTGACCATGCTCTGGATGCCGGCGCGTTGCGTCGCCTCGGTCGTGTAGCCCGGCGGCGTGGCGAAGCGTGGATCGACGTGCAGGCAGCGGCCGTAGAAATATTCGGCGGGCTCGGTGTAGAGCTCCAGCGCCTGTTCGCGGGTCTCGGCGACGCCGACGAACTGGAGGAAGCCGGCGCGGTAGGGATTGCGGTCCTTGCCGAGCTTGTCCATCTCGTTCCAGAAACCCTGCATCGTCGTCAGGCCGGCCTTGTAGCCGTAGTACGAGAGATAGCAGTAGACGTAGTCCATCTCCGCGCACCAGTGCCAGGTCTCGATCGAGCCGCCGCCGGGAATCCAGATCGGCGGATGCGGATCGTTCTGGATCGGGCGCGGCCAGATGTTGACGTAGCGCTGCTGGTTGAAGCGGCCGGAGAAGGTGAAGGTGTCCTTCTCGGTCCACGCCTTCTTCACCAGATCGTGCGCCTCCAGATAGCGCTCCCGCAGCAGGCTGGGATTCTGGCCGTAGGCGTAGCAGGTGTCCATCGGCGAGCCGACCGGAAAGCCCGCGATCAGCCGGCCGCCACTGATACAGTCGATCATCGCGAATTCTTCGGCGACGCGCGTGGGTGGATTGTAGAGCGCCAGGCTGTTGCCGAGCACGCAGATCGCGGTGTCGGTCGTGCGCCGCGCCAGCGACGAGGCGATCAGGTTCGGCGAGGGCATCAGGCCGTAGCCGTTGGAATGGTGCTCGTTGACGCACACCGCGTCGAAGCCGCAATCGGCCGCGAACTCCAGCTCGTCCATGAAGTCGTTGTACATGTGGTGGGCGCGTTTGGGATCGAACAGCGAGGAATGGATGTCGACCCAGACGCTGGGATGCGTTTTGTTGAAATCCTCGGGCAGCTCCGTGTAGGGCATCAGGTGGAACCACATCAGCTTCATCGGACGTCTCCCGTCGGCGGTGTCGGTGGGGCGATGTTAGCGTTGGTTCAGCGCGCGCGCCAACGGCGTCCACCTGCCGGCGAGGGCAGATCGGCCATGCGCTCGCCTAGCCCCTCAACGTCTTCGTCATGAAATGGTGTTGGAAAATCGGCGCCGGACCGTCGATCGTACCGAACACGACGTAGCCCAGCTTCTCGTAGAACGGGCGGGCCTGGAATGCGTAGGTGTCGAGCCAGACGCAGTGGCAATCGCGGCGGATGGCCTCTTCCTCGGCGAGGCGCATCAGCTCGGTGCCGACGCCGGTGCGGCGCAGTACTTCGGGCACGGACACGATGTCGATGTAGAGCTCGCCCCAGCCCGAGCGGCCCCACAATCCGCCGACGAT
>CAMDVZ010000179.1 GCA_945878895.1 Caenispirillum bisanense
TCCGCGCTCGTGTAGTCGTCTCGCGTGATCGGAAGTCCCGCGCCCATCGATGCCTCCACCATGTGATTCGTCGCACCGCGGCATTGATTCGGAATTTGGCCGCGCTGGGAATCCCTAAATGGAGTCAGCCGCTACGTAGGCTGGTATCATTAGGCAGTCCGACGAATGCCGCAGCGACCCAGACCGCCGGAAATGCCGCGTACATCGAGGTATGAACGGCGATCGAGCCGGACGTAGGGGCTAAGCCACCGCCTCGGCCACAGGTTCGCAGACGCCCACACAGGATTCGCCGACGAGTTCCCTCGGGGACGGCGCGAATGCGTCGACCGCGCACTTCCGGACCGCGCATCGGCGGTGCAAATGGCCGATTGCTTGTGAGGACATCGCGCGCTCAAGTGCGGGCATTCCGATATCGGAATCCGGGAGCCTCCGACATGTGCGACGCCGACATCGCCCAGCCCCGCACGGCCTCGCCCGAGGCGACGCGATGAGCGCGCGACATATCCGGGCTTCCGGCTTCGCCGTCGCCTTTTCTCTTCTGGCCGGTCTGTTCGCCTCAGGCGCCCTCGCCCAGACGACGAAGCCCGCCCCGGCACTGCCGCCGCTTGGCCCGGTGCAGACGTTCTCGTTTCCGGCCGCCGCCGACCCGCTCGGCACCGTCCTGGTGGACCGCGAGCGGGCGAGCGGCCAGTACGACGTCGACGTCCGGGCGGACCGGACCGACGGCGACCGTCGGATCGTCGAGGTGCGCCGCCAACCGCGCACGACGCTCAACGAGACGCTGGTCAACGCGGTCGCGGCGCCGGGCGCGGTGTTCGTCGACTGGGGCACGCCGACTGCTTGTGTGTCGCCCCGGTTGTCGTTGCCCGTCGCCGGCACCGGCGATGTCGTGCCGTTCCAGTACAATCCCGCGCGCTCGCCCGATCAGGCGACGTGCCGGCCGGGGCGGCGCGAGCCGATCGCCTGCGGCCCCGACATGGATTGCGGCGCTACCGGCGATCCGGGCTCCAACGAGCTGCGCTTCGAGCCGCGCTTCGCCTCGGCGTTCGTCGAGGTGGCGCTCGTGGCGGCGGCCGACCGCAAGCCCGCGACGCGGCTGCGGATCGAGGGCGAGCGTCTGCCGCAGGCCTTGACCGTCGCCGCCGGTAAATCGGTGCGCGTCAACGTCGAGCGCGGCAAGCGGTTGACCCTGACCGCCGAGGCTTGTGCCGACGATGGTGCCTGCACGCCCGAGGCGGTTTCGTGGCCGCCGCGTTTGTGCGTCGATCCGTCGAATACGCCGCGCGCGACGTGCGTGGTCGAGAACCGCACCGGGCGCACGGCGGTCACCGCCGTTCAGGCGCCGGTCTGGAGCATCGACGTCGACGCGCCGGTGACGCCGGCGGGCCAGTTGCGGGTGATCGGCAGCTTCGCCGGCGCCGACTCGGGGCGACCGGTGCCGGTGCTCGAATGCGCGACGACGTGTGGCACGCTGATCGGAAAGCCCGGCGAATTGCGGGTCGCCTCGTTGATCATGAACCGGCAGCTCGCGCCGGGCGGCGATCTGCGCGTCCGCATCTGCGGCGCGCCGGCCGACGATCCGGCCTTGCTCGCCGCCACCCGCTTTTTCACCGCGACCGATCGCTTCGGCAGCGTCCACTGGGTGTGCGGCTACGCGCTGACGGCGAGCATGACGCCGCGCCCGATTGCGGTGAAATTCCGCTGAGGCCGCCGCGCTGGCTGGTCCGGCGACCGGCGGCGCGGTATTTCACGCCATCGATCCATCCGAGGGAAAATTCGTCATGACCGTTCGTTTCGACAATCGCGTCGCCATCGTCACCGGTGCCGGCAATGGCCTGGGCCGCGCCCATGCGCTGTTGCTCGCCAGCCGCGGCGCGAAGGTTCTCGTCAACGATCCGGGCGGGGCGCGCGACGGCGAGGGCGGCGACAACGCCGCTGCCGATCGTGTGGTCGCCGAAATCAAGGCCGCCGGTGGACAGGCGGCGCCGAATTACGACAGCGTCGCCGATCCGGCCAGCGCGGCCAATATCGTCAAGACCGCCGTCGATGCGTTCGGCACCGTCGACATCGTCGTCAACAACGCCGGCATCCTGCGCGACAAGTCGTTCCCCAACATGACGATGGACGATTTCGATTTCGTCGTGAAGGTCCACTTCCTGGGTACCGCCTACGTCACGCACGCGGCGTGGCCGATCCTGCGCCAGAAGGCCTATGGCCGGATCGTCGTGACCTCGTCCAACTCCGGCATCTACGGCAATTTCGGCCAGACCAACTATGCCGGTGCCAAGCTGGCGGTGGTCGGCTTCATGAACGCGCTGCGGCTGGAAGGCGCCAAGTACAACATCATGGTCAACGCGCTCGCACCCGTCGCGGGCACGCGCATGACCGAGGACCTGATGACGCCCGAGGTGCTGGCGAAGATGAAGCCGGAGTTCGTCTCGCCGATGGTGGCCTATCTGTGCAGCGAGCAATGTCAGCGCAGCGGCGAGATCTGGGCCGCCGGCGCGGGCTACTTCTCGCGCATCGAGTACCGCGAGGGGCCGGGCGTGCGCGTCGCGGGACGCGCGCCGACGCTGGAGGACGTCGCCGACAACATCGAGAAGATCGCCGACCTGTCGACCAACAGCGCCTACCACACCTCCACCGAAGAGGTGCAGGTGGTGCTCGGCGCCTGAACGCGTCGTGGCAACCGAGGGCGACGACGGCGACCGGCTTCGGCCCCTGGCGGTCTGGCTGGCGCGCGAGGGCCGTCTGATCGGCACGCTCGGCGCGTTTCTCGATGCGTTTCTCGGGCGCGCCAACCAGGCCGGCCTGCCGATCTGGCGCTTTTCCCTCGGCCTGCAGTTGATGCATCCGCAGCTGCAGGCGATGGGCGTCCTGTGGCGGCGCGGCGAGCCGGTTCAGGACGTCGCGCGCCGCCACGGCATCCAGTTCACGTCCGCCTATATCGGGAGCCCGGTCCAGGCGGTGCGCGAGTTCGGTCGATCGCTGCGCCGACGGCTGGACGACCTGACCGGGGACGACCACGTCGTGCTTCACGAGGTTCGCGCCGGGGGCGGGACCGACTATCTCGCCATCGGACTGCCGATCGGTGGTGGCGGGCATATCCCGGTCGTCACGATCGCGACGGACCGCCCGGACGGCTTCTCCGGGCACGACCTCGACGACTTGCGGCGTCTGCCGGATCTGATCGGCGCCATCGTCGAGATGCACATCAACCGGATGATCGCCACGACCGTGGTCGAGACCTACCTCGGACCCGAGACGGGTCGCCGGATCCTGCGCGGCGCGATCCGGCGCGGCGACGGCGAACGCATCAACGCGGTGCTCTGGTTCTCCGACCTGCGCGACTTCACCGGGCTGAACGAACGCCTGCCCGCCGACAAGCTGCTGGAACTGCTGAACACCTATTTCGAGGTCGTCGGCGCGGCCCTCAAACGCCATGGCGGCGAGATACTCAAGTTCATCGGCGACGGGGTGATGGCCATCTTTCCGATCGAGGACGCGATGTTCCTGCCCGAGGCGACCGGCGGCGCGATCGACGCGACACGCGAGGCGCTGGCGGCCATCGACGAGATCAACGCCGGCCGGGTCGAGGCCGGCCGCGAGGCAATCCGGTTCGGCATCGGCCTGCATGTCGGCATCGTCACGTTCGGCAATGTCGGCACCGAGGATCGTCTCGACTTCACCGTCATCGGCCCGGCGGTCAATCGCTGCGCGCGCCTCGAATCGATGACCAAGGCGCTCGGCGTGCCGGCTCTGGCATCGGCCGACTTCCGACGCGTCTGCGCGCGGCCGATGCGATCTCTGGGGCTGCATCGCCTGCGCGGGATGCCCGAGCCGATGGAGCTGTTCACGCCCGGCCATTGACGCGCGAATCCGGGGACGTGGGTTGCCCGGTCCGCGCGCCAGCCGCGATTGCGCGCTGCCCTGGGCGCACCTACAGTCGTGCCATGCGACGGACCTCCCATGCCGACATGAACTGTTCGATCGCCGCGGCGCTGGACGTCGTGGGCGAGCCGTGGACGTTGCTGATCGTGCGCGACGCGCTCTACGGCGTGCGCCGCTTCGACGAGTTCCAGGCCAATCTCGGCGTCGCGCGCAACGTGCTGACGGCGCGCCTGAAGCGTCTGGTCGAGGCCGGCCTGTTCCGCAAGGTCGCTTACCAGCAACGACCGCTGCGGCACGAGTACCGGCTGACCGACAAGGGCGCGGCGCTGTTTCCGGTCATCGTGGGCCTGAAGGAATGGGGTGACCGCCACGGCGCCGCGGCGCGCGATGGGCGGCCGATGGAGCTGGAAGATCGCGCCACCGGCGCGCGGGTCGAACCGGTTCTGGTCGACGCCAATGGCGGACGTCGTCTCGACCTCGCCGCGGTGCGCGCGGTGGCGGGCGAAGGCGCGACGCCCGAGACGCGTCATTTCTTCGAGCGGCTGGCGTTCGAGCGCGCCACCACGCGCAAGATCGCCCGCGGCTGAGGGTCGTTCAGGACTCGTCCTTCGGGCCGTCGCCGATACGGTGGGCTTCCAGCACGCGACCGGCGCGGGCGCGTTCGTCGCGGTCGGCGAGCTTGTCGGCTTTCGTGCGTCCCGACAGCGCCCGATTGGTCGCGGCTTCGTTCTCGCGTTCGGTGCGCGCCTTGCGCTTGCGGGCCTGCCGCAGATTGACGATTTCGGCCATCGTCCCGATCCGTGAAGGGTCTCGCGCGCGTGCGCGATCATGGCACAATCTGCCACATTTTCGGGCTAGAGAGAATGTCGGGGCGCGGTCGTCTTCGCGCACGCCGAACGAGGTATCGCCATGTTGAAGAAAATCCTGATCGGCGTCGGGGGCCTCGTTGGCCTTGTCGTGGTCGCGGGCGTGGCGGCGCCGTTCTTCATCGACGTCAACGACTACAAGCCGCGGATCGTCGCTGCGGTGAAGGACGCGACGGGGCGCGACCTCGCCATCTCGGGTCCGATCAAGCTCTCGCTGCTGCCGAGCCCGTCGATTTCGGCCGAGGGCGTCACCCTGTCGAACATGGCCGGTGGCAAGGCGCCGCGCATGGTCGAGATGAAGGCCGTGCGCGCCAGCGTCGCGTTCTGGCCACTGCTGTCGAAGCGGGTGGACATTACGGAAATCCGCCTGGTGCAGCCGACGATCGCCATCGAAGTCGGCGCCAACGGCCGCGCCAACTACGATTTCACGGGCGCCAAGCCGGCGCCGGGCGCGCCGGCTCCCGCCGCCGGCGGATCGGGCTTCGCCATCGCCGCGCAGCGCGCGGTGATCGAGGGTGGCACGATCACCTATGCCGACGCCCGGGCCGGCGGCGCGCTGCGCTTCGAGAAGGTCGATCTGACCGTGTCGATGGGATCGCCGGCAGGGCCGTTCGGGGCGAGCGGATCGCTGACCGCCAACGGCGTGCCGCTGACACTCGACGCGCGTCTGGCCGCCCGCGACGCCAAGGGGCTGCCGTTGACGCTATCGCTGAAGACCGGCGACGGCGAGCTCGGTCTGTCGGGCGTTCTGTCCGATCTAGCGCCGACCGCGAGCTACGAGGGCAAGGCGACGCTCCAGGCGGGCGATCTGGCGGGGTTCCTCAAGGCGGTGGCAACCGCCGCCACCGGTGCCGCGCCCGACGTGCCGGCGGCACTGTCGCGTCGCGTCGCCTACGAGGGTGGCCTGACCGCCTCGGCGGCCGGCATCGCGGCCAAGGGCTTCAAGCTGACGCTTGGCGAGGATTCCGGCGGTGGCGACCTCGCGATCAAATTCGCGCCGCTGAACGTCGAGGGAAAGGTCGCGTTCCAGAAGCTCGACCTCGACAAACTGCTGGCGACGGGATCGGTGGCGAAGGCGGCGCCGGGCGGCCGCGCGACGGTGCCGATGCCGTCGGCGCCGGCGAGCCCCGGCGTGTCGTTGTCGGCATTGCCGACCGGTCTTGGCCTCAAGCTGCAGTTCGAGGCGCGCGAGATCGTCTACAACGCGCAGGCCGTGAAGGACGTTGGCGCCGACGTGGAACTGACGCGCGGCCAGCTGACGGTGCGCAAGCTCGCCGCGCTGCTGCCGGGCGGCGCGAAGCTGGCGGCCACGTCGGAAACGCGGACGGTGCAGGGCAAGGCGGTGATCGGCGGAACCGTCGATCTCTCGGGGCCGAAACTGCGCGACCTGCTGACGTGGCTGAAGATCGACGTCGCGTCGCTGCCGGCCGACCGGCTGGGCGCGTTTGGCTTCCGCGGCAAGCTCGAAGGCGGCGAGGGCGGCGCGCTCCGCGTCGGCGACGCCGAGGCGAAGCTCGACGGCATGACCGTGCGTGGCGCGGTGGCCGTGACGATGGGGGCACGTACCACGATCGTCGCCGACATCGCCGCCGACCAGATCGACGTCGACGCCTACATGCCGAAGAAAGCACCCGCGCCGGCCCGTCCGGGCCAGAATACCGCGCCGCCCGCCGGCGGTGGCTTCGCGCTGCCGGCCGGAATCGACGCGCGGATCAAGGCGAAGATCGCGCGTGTCGTCTACGGCGGCGAGCGGATCGACGGTCTCGACCTCGACGTCCAGCTCGCCAACGGCCAGCTGAGATTCGGCGACACGAAAATCGCCGGTGTCGCGGGTGCCGCCGTCGCCCTGAAAGGCACGATAGGCGCCAACGCGGGCACGCCGACGTTCGATCTCGCGCTCGGCGTCCAGGCGTCCGATGTCGAGCGGCTGGCCAAGCTGGCCGGCGTCGCCTCGCCGCTGAAAGGGCCGATCGGCCCGCTGACGCTCCAGGGCGGCATCGCGGGCACGCCGGCCGACCTGACGTTCCGTGACTTCGCGATCACCGCGCTCGGGGCAGCCGTGCGGCTCACCGGCAAGGTGTCGGTGCGCAACGATGGGCCGCACTACGACCTGTCGGCGTTTTCCCTGCGGACCGACGACATCGGCAGGCTGACGGCGGCGGCGGACTCTCCCAGCGACGTCGGCGCGGTCAGCGTTGCCGGCGCGCTCAAGGGCGACGCGCGCACCATCGCCTATCGCGGCGACTTCGCGGTGAAGGGGCTGCAGTTCGCGGGCGCCGTCCAGATCGCGCTCGGCGGCGCGGTACCGAAGATCGTGGCCGACATGAAGACCGGCGACCTCGATCTCGACCGGCTGGCCGGCGGCAAACAGGGTCCGGCCGCGCCATCGGGCGGCGGCAAGCTGTCGCGCGATCCGATCGATCTCTCGGCGCTGCGCTCGCTCGACCTCCAGCTCGCGCTGGGCGCGGCGACGCTGCGCAAGGGTCCGTGGCGGCTCGACGGCGCGACGCTCAACGCGACCGTGCAGGGGGGCGTCCTGACGGTGACGCGGCTGGCCGGCGGCTTCTACGGTGGCAGCCTCGATCTTTCTACCCGGATCGACGCCACGAAGGCGCCGGCGCGGATCGACGGCAAACTCGCCGCCAGCAACGTCAATCTCGCCAGCTTCGCCGGCGCCATGGTCGGCAGCAACCGGGTTGCCGGCGCGCTGACCGCGAACTTCACATTCGCCGGCGGGCTGGCCAGCGTGGCCGATCTGGTGGCGTCGTTGAACGCCGACGGCAAGGTCGGCGGCACGGTCCGGTTCGTCGCGACCGATGCCGAGCGCCTTGCCGGACGCGCGCTGGGCGCCGGCGCGCGCGGCGTCGGCCAGGCGCTCGGCGACGCGCTGGGCGGCACACCGTTGAGCGGGGTGGCACGCGGCGTCGACGATGTCGGCGCGGCCATTGCCGTTGCGTCGGAGCGCTTCGCGGGCAGGGCGGGGCCGATGGCGGGCGACATCACGGTCCGCGCCGGCCAACTCACCACCAACAACCTGCGGGTCGACGGCGATCGCGCCTGGGCGATCACGGTCGCCGCCGTCAATCTCGCGACGTGGACGCAGGACGTGACGCTGAACCTGTTCGTCCAAGAGGATTCGACGCGGCCCTACGTGATCGTCAAGCAGTCCGGCTCGGCGGAGCATCCCGCCCGCAGCATCGCGCGTGGCGGCGCCCAGCTACCGCAGGAGCGCCAGCAGCCGCAACAGCCTCAGCAGACTCCGCCGGGACAGGCGCCGCCGACGCAACCGCGTCCGGCGGGGCCGGTGCAGGGCGTGCAGGATCTGCTCAAGGGATTGGGCCGGCGCTGAACGCCGGTCGCGATTTCAGTCGGGCGGGAGTCTCGATTTGAGGTCGGCCAGCACATGAAGCCGCAACGCGCCCGAGAGGTTGGGCGCGTCGCGCAGCTCGCGTCCCTCGACACGGGTGCGGTCGACGTCGGCGACCAGGGCGGCAATCGACAGTCCGCGGCGGCGCGCGATCGAGGCAAGCTCATCCCAGAACGCGGATTCCAGCGACACGCTGGTGCGGTGGCGGCCGATCGCGATGGACCGCTTGCGGACCCTTGCGTCGCTCACGGATGCGTCATCGCGCGCGGATCGACCCAGGCGTCGAATTCCTCGCCCGTGAGATCGCCCGAGGAGATCGCCGCCTCGCGCAGCGACAGGCCTCCGCGATGGGCCGCGCGCGCGATTTTCGCGGCCTTGTCGTAGCCGATGTGCGGATTCAGCGCCGTCACGAGCATCAGCGATCGGTCCAGCAGGTCGCCGATGCGCGCATGGTCGGGTTCGATTCCGGCGACGCAATGGTCCGCGAAGCTCCTCGACGCGTCGGCCAGCAGGCGGATCGATTGCAGGACGGCGTCGGCGATGACCGGTTTGTACACGTTCAATTGCAAATGGCCGTTGGCCCCCGCGAAGGTCACGGTCGCGTGGTTGCCGATGACGCGGGCGGCGACCATCGTCACCGCTTCGGCCTGGGTCGGATTGATCTTGCCCGGCATGATCGAGGAGCCGGGCTCGTTCTCCGGCAGCCGCAACTCGCCGAGGCCCGCGCGCGGTCCCGATCCCAGCAGTCTGATGTCGTTGGCGATCTTGTGCAACGACACCGCCAGCGTGTTCAGCGCGCCCGACAGCGCCACCAGCGCGTCGTGGCTGGCGAGCGCCTCGAAGAAGTCGACTGCCGGCCGGAAGGGCAACCCGGTCAGGCGCGCGACCTCGGCGGCGAAGGCGACGGCGAAGCGCGGATCGGCGTTGAGGCCGGTGCCGACGGCGGTGCCGCCTTGCGCCAGTTCGAGGACGTGGGGGAGGGCGGCGTCGACGCGCTCGATGCCCAGCGCGATCTGGCGCGCCCAGGCGCCGAACTCCTGGCCGAGCGTCACTGGCGTGGCGTCCTGCAGGTGCGTGCGGCCGACCTTCACGATGGCGGCGTATGCGGCCGATTTGGCGGCAAGTGCGGCGTGCAGATGGCGCAGCGCCGGTTTCAGTTGCGCCT
>CAMDVZ010000180.1 GCA_945878895.1 Caenispirillum bisanense
TGCTCGGGCAGCTCGTCGAAGAGGCTGGCAGCGGTCTGGGGCATGGAAATCTCCCTCGACCGACAGTGAATCAGGCCGCCATTGCCGGCGCCAGGAAAAAGTCACAGCCTCTCGGGATGACAGGGTGGTGGTCCCGCCGACGTGCGTCGGGATGCGTGAGCGATAATTCCGGCTCGGTTCGATCCGGACGCTACCGGACCCCACGCCTGCGAGCGGCGCGGCTTGATTATCTTATAATATACATATATTGACAATCTAATCCGACTTGTGTGGAGAAACTCCCCCATGGTGGCGAGAGGTGCAGGCGCACCCACCCGGCAGGGCGTCACCCCCGCCGCCGACCCGATCCAACCCCATACCAACCCCGCGCCGATCGCCGCATCGTCGCGCCCGGACCCGTGTCCAAACGGAGGAATCCTCGCCATGCCCTCCATCCGTCTTGTCGCGGCCGGCCCGACCTTGTCGAACGCGGCCGCCCGCCCCGCTATAACGCCCCCACAAATCCGCCCGGAGTCGCCATGACCGCCCGCCTTATCGACGGAAAAGCCCACGCCGAGGCCCTGCGCGCCAGGATCGCGACCGACGTCGCGGCCCTCAAGGCCAGCCACGGCGTCGTGCCCGGCCTCGCGGTGGTGCTGGTGGGCGAAGACCCCGCCAGCCAGGTCTATGTCCGCACCAAGGGCCACCAGACCCTCGATGTCGGCATGGCGAGCTTCGAGCACAAGCTGGCCGCCGACACCTCGGAGGCCGACCTGCTGGCCCTGATCGCCCGCCTCAACGCCGATCCCGCCGTGCACGGCATCCTGGTGCAGCTGCCGCTGCCGGGGCAGCTAACCCCCAATACGGTTATCCTCGCCATCGACCCCGACAAGGACGTCGATGGCCTGCATCCCGTCAACGCCGGACGCCTCGCCCAGGCCGCCCCAGGCGACCCGCTCGACTTCCCGGTGTCCTGCACGCCGCTGGGCTGCCTGATGCTGCTGCAGGACACGCTGCCCTCGCTCCGGGGCCTCGACGCCATCGTGATCGGCCGCTCGGTGCTGGTCGGCAAGCCGGTGGCGCAACTGCTGCTGCGCGAGGACTGCACCGTGACGATGGCGCATTCGCGCAGCCGCGATCTGGCCGCCCTCTGCCGGCGCGCCGACATCGTGGTGGCGGCGGTCGGCCGGCCGGGCATGGTCGGCGGCGACTGGATCAAGCCCGGCGCGACGGTGATCGACGTGGGGATCAACCGGGTGGCGCTGCCGGACGGCAAGACGCGGCTGGTCGGGGACGTGGATTTCGCGGCCGCGCTGGAGGTGGCGGGGGCGATCACGCCGGTGCCGGGCGGGGTCGGGCCGATGACGGTGGCGTGTTTGTTGCACAACACGGTGCGGGCGGCCTGGAAGCGGGTGGGGGCGAAGTAGGCGTTGCCGCCTGCTCGCACGCACGCGGCGCGCAGCCTGTTGCATTTTCCAATAACAACATTTATGTTGCATCCATGACTGCGGCCGAGTTCCGCCGCTGGCTCGCCAAACAGGGTTGCGAGTTCGCGACCCACAAAGGTGGCAGCGGTCATCTGACGATCATGCTGGGCGACAAGACGTCCCAGTTGCCGATGCATGGATCGAACAAGGAACTCGGAACCGGCCTGGTCAACAAGATCAGGAAGGACCTTGGCTTGAAGTGAGGCCGCCGACCAACACACCGGAAGAATCGATATGACCACTCTTCTTTCGTATCGCGTGACCCTCGCTCCAGACGACAACGACACCGTTCTCGTCGGCTGTCCCGATCTACCCGAGGTGACCACTTTCGGCGACGATCGGGAGGACGCGTTGTTGCGCGCCGTCGATGCCATCGAGGAGGCGCTCGCGGGCCGGATCGCCCGTCGCGAGCCGATCCCGGCGCGGTCGGCTGGCAAAGGACCACGCGTTGCGCTTCCGGCGCTGACGACCCTGAAGGTCGAACTTTATCGCGCCGCTTTCTCGGACGGGGTGCGCAAGGCCGAACTCGCGCGTCGGCTGGACGTTCATGCGCCCCAGATCGATCGTCTGTTCGATCTGCGCCACGCCTCGCAACTGGGCCAGATCGAGGCCGCGTTCCGGGCCTTGGGCCGCCGGGTCGTTGTCGGGGTGGAGGGGTGATTTAGGCGGGATGGGCGCGGCATCGACCGTGGCGCCGCGTCACCGGTTCGTCCTGATCATGCTCTGGCCAACGACAACGAACAGCCGTCGCCCACCGGCCTGCGAGGCGTGACGCCACTCGTGTTCGATCAGCGAGAGGGCGCCCGAGACGCGGGTCGTGGCCTGGCTCTCGCGGCATTGCAGGTGCAACAGGCTCATGCGGCGAAAGCGGCTTTGTCCGACGCCGCGATCGCGCGCGAGTTGTTTCATATCGCCGTCGAGCGCGACGCGGACTGCATCGTTCGCCTCGGCGGCGGCGCAGACCAGCGGATCCACGACGCCTTTCTCGATGTCGCTATCGCGCCACGAGACAATCGTGTGTCCCGCGTCGCGCAAGGCGGCGCCGACCGACGCGGGTACGCTTTCGTCGAGCAGAAACCGCATCGTCGCGACGGCCGGACTCACGCGGCCTTCTGGGTCTTCGCGTGGAGCACTACGGCTTCGACGTCGGCTCGGGTCAGGGTCGGATATTCGGCGAGGACTCCCTCCACGCCGTAGCCATCCTCGATGAACCGCGCCACGGTCTTGACGGGAATGCGGGTGCCGGCGATCACGAGCGCGTTGCGCATGACGCCGCGATGCCGCTCGAAGTGGCCGAGTTCCGACGTGGCGCGCACGCCAAGCTGGTCGACATCCCTGCGCGTGTCCGCCATCACCGTGGCCAACGGAAGTCCGATAACGTACTGGTCGCTGACGATTTCGCGGAACTGGTCGGTGTCTTCGTCGACGAACACCACGGTCTTGTTCAGGACGTATAGGGTCGTCGCCGTCCACTTGTCGTCGGCCAGATGGGCGAGCTTTTCCGCTACCTTCCGGAGATGTTGAAGCGGCACGTCGTACTGGTTCCGCAAAACGCGCAGCGTGCGCAGCGACGCCACATCCTTGAACGAATAGATGCGGCTGAACGGAACGCGGCGGTCGTCGGCGCCGAACGCGGGGTGGAAAAAGCCGGTGCGGTCCCAATAGCGTAGCTGCCGCCTCGACAATCCGGTCAGGCGTTCGACTTGTTCTTCGCCGAACGCCGAAACGACGTTGGTCGCGCGAGCCACGATGGGTCTCCGGGTTCGGGAACGATCGACGCACATCGTTCGACGCGCGCCGGGAACTCAAGGGTGTATAATCCTTTGGAGATTCTTCGTCCAGAATGGCGTTTTCAAGGCGATGGCCGATACTTGTCGGTGCGTCGGTTCCCGCGTTTCCTTCACGGACAAGACCGTCGTCGACCTCGACTACGAAGACTATCATTGAGGACCGCCATGAACCGCATCGCCCGCCCCTCCCATCCCGGGCACTTCGTCAGGTCGGAGATCGTCGAACCGCTGGAACTGACCGTGACGGCGGCGGCGAAGGCGCTCGACGTGACGCGACCCGCTCTCTCGACATTGCTGAACGCGCGCGCGTCGCTGTCGCCTGAAATGGCCTTGCGCATCGAGAAGGCGTTCGGCGTCAAGATGGACACGCTGCTGCGCATGCAGACGGCGTGGGAGATCGCCGAGACGCGGGCGCGCGAGGCCGAGATCGACGTCGCGCCCTACGTCGCCCCCCCCGCAAGAGCGAGCGGCGACTGGCGGCGCGATAAACCGAGGTCGCGAATCATGTCCACGCGCCTCTGGAGCGTCGCGCTCGTGCCCGCCGACAACGACACTATTGTCGCGACGTGCCCCGATCTGCCGGAGGTCACGACCTTCGGCCAAGATCCCCACGATGCGTTGCGGCGTGTCGCCGATGCCATCGGTGAAGCGCTCGCCGGACGCATCGCGCGTCTCGAACCCATCCCGGCGGCGGCGGCTGGTCTCGGTCCACGAGTCGGGATACCACCGCCATATTGATCTTTCATGATTAAACATATAAGCGTCCTTAGGACGCTTATATGACGATGTTTTAAAAGGGCTGATACGCCTGTTGCACAGGGCGTTCTGTCGCCAGTACTGGCAATATTGACAGTCAACAGTCCACCGCGATAACGTCCTAAAGACGTTATCGCGGTGGACTGTTGATGAAAATAGCCGACGCGCTGGCCATACTCCTGCGGGGCGGCAAGCTTGCCGTGATCACCGACCACGCGTTGTTCCGGCATATCGACGGGCTTTTTCGCGCCGGCGTGTTCGAGGGCGAGAAACTGCGGCTGCGTCCGCGCGAGGCGACGCGAACGGACTTCCGCCAGCTTCGCGACCGCCTGATCGCGCAACGCGTTCTCGAACCGGACAACGACTTCCCGTCGGGCGTCCTGAAGATCGTCGGCGCGCCCGACGCCGATGCCGAAAGCGTCTGCTGCGTGGTCGATCCGTTCTGTTACGTGTCGCATCTGTCGGCGATGCAGCGCCATGGTCTGACCGACCGAACGCCCGTCGCGTTGAGCCTGACCACGCCGACGAGCGCGCGATGGAACGAGCTGCGCGACGCGACGGTCGCGTCCGAAGCCGGCGGAGCGTCGAACGCCCGGCGGGCGGCGATGCCGCTGCTGCGCCATGGGTTCGCCGACACCGTGCGCGGCCGGCCGGTCGAGCGGCACGAGACGAAATTCCCCGATGCGCCCCTCCAGCTGCGCGACAGCGCGGTACGGGTGGCAACCATCGGCCGGACCTTCGTGGACATGCTGGCCGAGCCCAGTCGCTGTGGCGGCATGGGGCACGTGCTGGAGGTTTGGGAGAACACGGCGTCGACCTTCGTCGCCGAGATTTGCGAGGCGGTCGACGCGTGGCCCGCACCGATCGTCAAGGTGCGGGCAGGCTATCTGCTCGGCGAGTTGCTGGGGCTGGCCGATCCCGCCATCGAGCGCTGGCGCGCCTTCGCCGCGCGCGGCGGATCGCGCAAGCTCGACCCCGGGAAGCCGTTCGATCCGCGTCACTCCCCGGCGTGGATGCTGTCGCTCAATGTCTGACGCGCCGCCGCCGATCCGGGTCGTCGACCTCGCGGCGTGGGCGGCAAAGGCGCGGATCGATCCCGTCGCCTACCGCACGCGGCAACTGGTCGAGGTCGTACTGACCGCCGTCAGCCTCGTGCCGGAGTTGCGCGGCACGCTCTATCTGAAGGGCGGTATCCTGATGGCGCTGGCCTACGACAGTCCGCGCTCGACGACCGATATCGATTTCACGGCCATGGGCGAGACCGCCAGGGCGCGCGAGCGGCTCGAACCGGCGTTGAACGCGGGCCTGCGGCGCGCCACCGCCCGACTGGGCTATCTCGATCTCCTCTGCCGCGTGCAATCGGTCACGCTGCGCCCGCGCGCCGATACGTTCGAGACGGCGCGCAATCCGGCCGTTCAGGTGACCATCGCCGCCGCCGACAAGGGCACGGCCGACGCGCGCCGCCTGGAGGTCGGCCAGGCATCGCGCGTCCTGCGTCTCGACATCACCTTCCGGGAACCCGTCGAGCACGTGCAGGAGATCGGCATCGGGTCGGCCGCGCGGACAGTGCAGGCCTACTCGCTCGCCGATCTGCTGGCGGAGAAGTTGTGGGCGCTGCTCCAGCAGCCGGTGCGCAATCGCAGCCGCCGGCAGGACGTGTTCGACGTCGTGTTGCTGATCGAACAGTTCGATTTCGACGCCGAGGAGCGCGCCGAAATCCTCCGGACCTTGCGTGCGAAAGCGAACGCGCGCGACTTGCCGATCGACCGCACCAGCATGGGCGATCCGGAGATCGCGCGCCGCGCCCGCGGCGACTGGCCAACGCTCCAGGACGAGCTGCCGGACAAGCTGCCGGACTTCGACGCCTGGTTCGCGAAGGTGCGGGCGTTCTACGAAGGACTGCCGTGGTGAGGGCCGGAAGTGAAACAGCAGCGCGCGCTGGACCGCGCGTACCCGCCTTGACTCCACCCGACGGCGGCGCATAGTCCGCTCCGACCCGACACGCTGCGGGAGCCCGCCGATGTCCAACCCGACGCTGCTCGAATACGCCCAGATCGCCTACCAGATCTACGACGACGAAAGCGCGTTCGCGCTGCACGGCTGGGTGTGCCAGCACTTCAAGGCGGACAAGCCGGTGTTCAGCGGCGGCGACCTGACCTCCGACGGGTTCTAGGGCGGCAGTTTCTACAACCGCGAGACCAACCAGCTCGTCATCGGCTTCAAGGGCACCGTGCCCAGCATGGCCAGCGACCTCGTGGCCGACCTGAAGATCGTGATGCAGCGCATCCCCGGCTAGGCCGACACGGCGCGCGCTTGCGTGGAAATGTGGCGCGCCGCCCAGCCCGGCGCCACCGTCAGCCTGGTCGGCCATTCGCTGGGCGGCGGAATCTGCCAGGTGGTGGGCTCGTGGCTGGACCTGCCGTTCGTGACGTTCAACGCACCGGCGATGGGCACCAACTGGCTGGTGGCGCATCTCAACCTGACCGCGCCGATCACGATGGTGCGCACCATCTTTTCCAGCCGCCGCAACGACGGCGTCAACTACCGCCTGCTGAACGATCCCGTCAGCAAGATCGGCAACCACATCGGCAAGGTCGTGAAGATCGACGGCGGCCTCAGCGTCGCCAGGGCGCACGCGATGGACAGGGTCGTCAACGTCATCTGGAAGGATCCGGAGCTGCGCGACCTCGATCCCTTCGCGTAGCCACCTACCGCCCCGTCGCCATCCGCGCCAGGGTGACCGCGTCCGCCGGTGCCGCGTCGCCGCGCCAGGCGATGTGCAGGTCCGGTCGCAGCAGGAACACCGACGCCCCGTACACCTCCCGCACGCGCGGCTCGTCGAGCCTGAGCACGTCGAGCGGTGCGCCGAGCGCCTTGAACGCCGCCTCGATGTCCCGCGTGTCGCAGTCGCCGCGCAGGTCGAGCAGCGTGTAGTCCTCGCCCAGCACGTCCTGCAGCGCGCGGCCGTCCTTCAGCCACATGTGCGGGATGCGCGGGCCTGGCCTGGCGTGCGGCTCGTAGCGGCTGGTCTCCCAGGTCCGATCGTTGCCGGGCTCCTCGGCGATCAGGGGAGAGCCGGCGTAGGAGTAGGCGGATTCGGCCCCCACCATGCCGTGCATGCGGCGGTGGTTGACGTCGAAGGAGGCCGCCAGCGCCTTGCGCACCGCCGCACCCTCGGGCGTGTCCTCGTAGACGGCGGGCGTCACCAGCTTGCGCCAGATCGGCACGCCCGAGGCGGCCCAGCCGGCGGCGGCCACGTTGTGGGCGCCGACCGGGCGGCGTTCGGTGTCGTAGGCGTCGAGCAGGCCTTCGCCGCCCCAGCCCTTGATGGTGCCCGCCAGTTTCCACGCCAGATCGAAGGCATCGCCGACGCCGGTGTTCATGCCGAGGCCACCGGTCGGGATCACGAGATGGATGGCGTCGCCGGCGAGGAACACGCGGCCCTCGCGATAACGCTCGGCCAGCAGCAGATTGTGCCGCCACGGGATGACGTGGAGGATCTCGATCTCGCAGTCGAAACCCACGAGGTTGCGGATGACGGGCACGAAGTCCGTATCGACCGGCAGCGAGGTGTGCAGCGTGAATTCCGTGCGGCAGCCCTGGGCGACCATGCCGGAGCCACCCATGTCGGCGAACTGGTAGTGACGTCCATGGCCGGTGCGGATGTTGGCGTAGAGATCGCGCGAGCCGAAAATAACCTGCACCACGTCGCGGATGCCGCCCTGGCCCTCCAGCCTGATGCCGAGCTGCTTGCGCACCACGCTGGTGGCGCCGTCGCAGCCCGCCAGGTACAGGCCGCGCACTTGCCCCTCGACACCCGCGACCGTGCGGGTGCGGACCACGACGCCCGCTTCGTCCTGGGTGAAATCGACCAGTTCGCAGCCGTAGCGCACCGTCACGTTGGGCGTCGCCTCGGCGACCTCCTTGAGCAGCGGTTCGAGCTTGTTCTGCGACACCAGCTGGTAGGGTTCAAGCAACCACTGTCCGTTGGGCGATTCGGCGATCTGCTTGCGGCGCCCCACGACCGAGGGATACTCGAGCACCGCGATGGGCGGGTCGCTCAGCCGGGTGCAGAGATAGACGTTCATCGAGATCTCGGGCGGATAGCCCAGCGCCCGCACCCGGTCGAGGATGCCGATGCGGCGATAGAACTCCATCGTGCGGGCGTTGGAGCGGTCCATCTTCGGGTAGGGCAGGGTCGTCGGCGACTTTTCCAGCAGCAGCGCGCGGATGCCGCGGCGACCCAGATCGATGGCCAGCGTCAGACCCACCGGCCCGGCGCCGGCCACGACCACGTCGAACGAGTCAGGGGAAGCCATCGCCATCGCGCGTGTCCATCCGTTCGGAAGTCGGGACGGCGATCTTACACAAACGGGCGCCGATGGTTACGACGGAGCCGCGATGCAGGCATGTCGGGCGCGCCGCCCGCGGCATCGATCCACGCCGGAGTCGACGGGCCGGCTGTCCCGGAAATCGTGGACGGCGTCGAAGGCCTCGGCGGAGAGAGCATCGTCGGGCCGGTGGTCGCCCCACGCTCCAGCCGGAAAAAGTGTTCTGCCGCACCGACTCATTCCTTCTCCCCGCGGCGGCGGGGAGACGGTGGCGCGGAGCGCCGGATGAGGGGCTTCGCGGCGTGGCAAGCGGCACGTTCCCGCAAGATTCGGCGATGTCGTCGCAGCATCGCGAAGCCCCTCATCCGCCCTTCGGGCACCTTCTCCCCGCCTCCGCGCTTGGGCATCTACACATCTCGACACACGTGGACGATACAACCCCGGTGTCATACCAAGCGGCAGAGTTCCTGACTCTCGGCTCCTTCCCGAATCAGGTGAACGCAGAGTCGATGTGCCCATCACAGCGTCACTGTTCAATCGCTACGCGACTCGGGGCGTGTGTCAGTGTTTAGGCAGCTTGGTATCATCCCGAGCTTGTCGAGGGACCTTTGCGTGGCGTCGATCAGGTCGAATGCCGCCGGAAAGCAAGAGGAAAGGTCCCTCGGCAAGCTCGGGATGACACCGGTTTCGTGCATCGGGCGGTGCGTCGACCCACGCGCGCATCGGTTTTTCGCCTCTTCCCGGGATGTGTAGACCTAAAAACGGCAGTTGGGAGTCGGCTTGTTGGGTGAGAATCGTGCAAACTCAAGGGCATGACCCACGAAGCACCGCCTGCCGTCGTTCACCCTGGGGGTGATCGCTCCGAAGTTGAACTTGCCGGCGGATCCGGTGGCACGACGCTG
>CAMDVZ010000181.1 GCA_945878895.1 Caenispirillum bisanense
GCCCTCGGCCAGACGCTCCATCGCCATCAGTCGCAGCGTTTCCAAGGACTTGTGGTCAAGGCTGCGTCCGTCGTGTTTCATGGCCCGATCATAGCGGGAATCCCAGCAAAACGCAACACATTGTAGACTAAATTACTGACTGATTAGTATATCCTTGCCGTCGGGAGCCACTCGGCTTGGCCTTCCTCGCCGTCGACGCCCATCGTCTCGAGGAAGCGCGACACCATCATGTAGTAGCCGATCGCGATGGTGAGCTCGACCGTCGCCTCGTGGCCGAGCGCCTTGTTCACCGCGGCGAACGTCGCGTCCGACGCTTTCACGTTCTTCACGACCTCGTCGGTGAAGGCGATTACCAGCTTCTGCAGATCCGAGAACGGCGCGTCGGTGCCGTCGCGCAGCGCCGCGACCATCGCCTCGCTCATGCCCGCCTTCAGGCCGATCCGCTCGTGCTGGAACACTTCGTAGGCGGCGCGCGACAGCCGGCCGGTGCGGACGATGGCGATCTCGCGCAGCACCGGATCGAGCTTGCCCTTGAACAGCAGCGCGTGCCCAGCAGCGCGAAGCCACGCAGCGTGCGGTCCGAATGGGCCATCATGCGGAAGATGCCGATGCCGCCGAGCTTGTCGACGAAAGCATTGGCGTCGGCGCTTTTGGTCGCGGGATCGTAGTAGGGAATGCGGGCCATGGGTTCCTCCGGGATGTCGCGGTCCGGAGGATGGGCGGGCGCGGGCGGCGCGGTCAACGCAGGCGCGCCGCGCGGCATCGCTCAGCGGCGCAGGAACGGGTTCAGCAGCCGCGCCAAAGGCCCCGTCATCGCGATCGGCGCCTGGCTGACGGCGAGGCACAGGCAGGCGCCGTGCGCGTCCGCCACCGGCCGATGCTCCGTCTCCGGCGTCGCCACGCACAGATCGCCGCGTTCGTAGCGCCCGCGCCCGTCGACGAAGCCACCATCGAGCACCAGCGTGTATTCGACGCCGCCATGGCGGTGCGCGGGGATCGACCGGCCGGCCGCGATGCGCATCAGCGCCACGCGATGGACGCCGTCGGCGAGCGGAATCGCCATCTCGCGCACGCCTGGCCAGAAGCCGCGCCAGCCGCCCCGATCGCCGAGCGCGCGCGCCAGCGGCGCCGGCAGGGTCACGCCGTCGACCACGACCGGTCGCGGCGGCGCCGCGTCGGCCGGCCCCGCTTCGTCCAGCCGCGCCATGACGGCATCGAGCGCCGCCTCGTCGAGCGCGGCGGGCGGCAGCGCGTCGAGCAGCGCGCCGCCGGCCGCCGTCAGCGCGGCGATCGAGGCGCGCACGTCGGCCACCAGGGCGGCCTGGGTCGCGACGATCAGCGCGGGTCCCTCGGGCAGGGTGCCCGCGACGTAGTCGAGCAGCATTTCGCCGGGTGCCGCATGGCGGGTCATCGGTAGTCGCCTCCCAGCGACTCGCGCAGGCGCGTCAACGCCAGCCGGATGCGCGACTTCACGGTACCCAGCGGCAAGGAGAGTTCCTCGGCGATGGCGCTGTGGCTCTTGTCCTCGTAGAACGCCATCCGCACGACCTCGGCCTGGTCGGCCGCCAGCGTGGTCATCAGGCCGGCCAGACGCACCCGCGCCTGGCCGGCGAAGGCGACGCGATCGGCAGGCGCCGGCTCCTCGACGAACGCGATGGCATAGTCCTCGGGCTCGATGCGCGACGACGCGCCGCGCCGCAGCAGGTCGATGCGGCGGTTGCGCGCGATGGTGAAAATCCAGGTCGAGGCACTGGCGCGGGCGGGGTCGAAACTGGCCGCCTTGCGCCAGACCGAAATCATGGCGTCCTGGGCGACTTCCTGGGCGACGTCGACGTCGGTGCCGGCACGCATCAGGAACGCCTTCATGCGCGGCGCGAAGTGGCGAAACAGCAGGGCGAACGCGGCCTTGTCGCGGTGAACGGCGACCGCGCCGATCAGGCCGGCCCAGTCGGGCGTTCCGGCGTCGGGCGTTCCGGCGTCGGGCGTTCCGGCGCCGGGCGTCGCGGCGTCGACCCCTGGTTCGACCGTGGCTGGCTTGGCGCGGTTGTCCGTCATGACCGGCATCATAACCCGCCACGCCGGCTCGCGGTGCGGTTTGAACGTCGCGGTGGCGCGCAGGGCGGCGATCATGGGGGTTCCCGGCAATGACACCCCCCTGCTACGCGGCGTCCGGCCGGGCGGATCACGCCATCGCGCGGCCCGATGCGTCCGGCGCGCCGGTCTTTCCCGGCGCGCCGGCGCCCGCGTCTCAGCCCAGCACTTCCTTGTTGATCACGTTGTCGACGTTGGGCTTGCCGTCGAAGACGCTGAGGATGTTCTCGATCATGGTGCGGGCCATGCGATCCATCGCCTCGGCGGTGACGCCCGCCATGTGCGGCGCCAGCAGGACGTTGTCGAGGCTGGCCAGCTTGTGGACGGCGGTCGGCGGCTCGATGTCGAGCACGTCGAGGCCGGCGGCCTTGATCGCGCGCGCCTTGAGCGCGTCGTAGAGGGCATCCTCGTTGATGATGCCGCCGCGGGCGGTGTTGACGATGTAGGCGGTCGGCTTCATCGCCGCCAGCTCCGCGGCGCCGATCAGGTTGATCGTCGCGCTGCTCTTGGGGCAGTGCACGGTCACGAAATCGGCCCGCGCGAGGCCGGTCTTGAGGTCGGCCACCGGCTCGAAACCGGCGGCGCGGATGCGCTCGGCCGGCACGAAGGGATCGTACACCATGACGGCCATGTCGAACGCCTTGCAGCGCGGCGCCACGCGCGAGCCAATGCGACCGAACCCGACCACCAGCACCGACCTGCCGGCCAGATCGACCGGCAGATCGTCGCGCCGGTCGGCCCAGCGATTCTCGCGCACCAGGATGTCGTAGTCGCGGCCGCGCTTGGCGAGCGAGGACATCATGAAGAAAGCGCACTCCGCCACCGACACCGAGTTGGCGATGCCGGTCACCATCAGCGGCAGCTTGTGGCGGGTGAGCGCCGGCACGTCGACGGTGTCGTAGCCGACGCCCATGCGCGCCACGACCTTCATGTTGGGCGCCGCCTGGCATTCGGCCTCGCGGAACGGCGTCAGGCTGAGCGTCACGCCGTGCGCGTCCTTGAGGGCGGCGTGGAATTCCTCGGTCGTGAACTTGTCGAGCACGACGGCCTCGACGTCGGGCCGGTTCTTCAGCACTTCGAAGGCCGCCGGCGGGGCGCCCAGCGGCATCAGGATTTTCCACTTGTTGTCCATGCGCGTGTCCTCTCGTTCGCGTTTCTCAGGTCGTCAGGAAGTCGAGCAGGATGCGTCCATAGGCGTCCGGATCGACGTTGGGAAACAGGTGCCCGCCGCGTGGCAGCACGACGGTGCGGCAACCCGGGATCAGCCGCCCGAGCTCCTCGGTGAAATAGGCCGGCGTCACCATGTCGTCGCGGGCACCGATGGCCAAAGTCGGCGTCGTCACCGCGTGGAGGCGGTCGCGCAGGTCGTGGGCGACGATGGCCGCGATCCGCGACAGCACGATGTCGGACACCGGAATCGTCGCCGCGGCCTGCGCTTCGGCGGCCAGCAGCGCGGCGTCGTTGTCGCGCACCCATTCCGGCATGTTGAGCGCCAGCGCGCTCGATTTCAGATAGCCTTCGGGGCCAAGCTCGCGCAGCACCGTCGCGCGGACCTCGAACAGGCGCCGGAAATAGGCGTCCGTCCTCGCCCACGTGCCGCACAGCACGAGACGGTCCAGCCGTTCCCGATGGTCGAGCGCGATCGCCTGCCCCATGGCGCCGCCGGTCGAGTGGCCGACATAGTGCGCTTTCGCGATCCCCAGCGCGTCCATCAGCTGCAGCGCGTCGTCGGCCATCTGCGCCACGCTGTAGTCGATGCGCGACAGCTCGCTGCGGCCGCAGCCGCGATGGTCGTGCAAGACGACGGTGAAGCGTTCGGCGAAACGCTTCACGTGCGGCTCCCAGAAGGTCGCGACGCCACCGAGACCGGTCACCAGCATCAGCGCCGGGCCGCTGCCGTGGGTCTCGTAGTAGAGTTTCGCGCCGTCGCGCAGGGTCGCGTGGGGCATGATGCCGCCGGTCTCCGGGGTGGGTCTCGGGAACGGACCGGACCTTAACAGAGGCGTCGCGCTCTGCCAGCATCGCGGTGGTTCGCGGCGGCCCTGCACGGGACGCGGGGGCGGCGCGCGGGGAGACCGACAATGGCAAGACGACGCTGCGTTCTGGTGATCTGCGACGGCCACCGCCGCGACATGGTCACGTCGGTCCTGTGCGCGTCGATCGCCGGCCTGGCGGCGCACGGCCGCGTCTTCGCGGCCCATCGCGGCGTGTTCCCGTCGGTGACGCGGGTATCGTCGGCCTCGATCGCGACGGGCTGCCACCCCGGGGCCCATGGCCTGCACGGCAACACGATGGCGCTGTTCGAGGGCGACCGCATGGTCGTCCACGACGTCGGCCCGCCCGCCTTCCGCGACCATCTGCGCGCGGTCACCGGCCGCAGCCTGCTGCGCCCGACTTTGGCGGAGCGCCTGAAGCACCATGGCGGCGCCTGGCTCTATTCCAACGTCTCGCCGGGCGCGGCCTACTTCCACGATCCCGACGGGCACGGCCACGTATACCACCGCGCCGGCTCGTACGGTCCCGGCCTCGCGCCGATCACCGGAGATCGCGCCCTGTCGGTCGCCAAGGACGGCACTGGCGACGTCGCCATGACCACCCGATTCATCGACGAGGCGCTGGCCGAGAATGGCCCGACACTCGCGACACTCTGGCTCGCCGAGCCCGACAACACCATGCACGCGGTCGAACTCGGCTCGCCGGCGCATCTCGCCGCCATTGCGTCGGCCGATTCCTGTGTCGCGCGTGTCCGGACCCGGGTCGAAGCGATGCGCGCGGCGGGCGACGACGTGCTGCTGCTGGTCGGCTCCGATCACGGCCAGGAGAGCGTCACCGGCCTGATCGACATGGAGGCCGAACTGGTCGCCGCCGGCCTCAAGGACACCGCCGACTCGGGCGACGTCGCGGTGGCTTCGCAGGGCACCTCGGCGCTGGTTTATGTCGCCCCGCGGGCGCGCCATCGCACCGCTTCCATCGGCACCTTCCTGCGCGGCCGCGACTGGGCCGCCTCCGTCGCCGGCCCCGAGGACCTGTCGGCGGTCGGCATGATCCCCGACGGCCATCTCGCCTTCGCGGTCAGCCTCGCCAAGACCAGCGGCGCGAACGCGCATGGCATCCAGGGCGGCAGCCTGATCGCGGCCCGCCCCGACAAGGGCGAGCGCATCCATGTCGGCCAGCATGGCGGCCTCGGCGCGTGGGAACAGGCACCCTTCCTGATCGCCGATGGCCCCGGCTTCGACGCCGGCAGCGTCTGCGCGGCGTCGACCTGCATCGTCGACATCGCGCCGACGATTCTCGGGTTCCTGGCGCGGCCCGCAACGGGGATGGACGGGGTGGGGTTGCAGGGGCGGTAGCGTAACCGAAGGCTCCACTAATACGATTTTAGACGATGACAGACTCTCGTCTTACCGATCGAGGCACCGCCATGCGGATACCAACACCGACATGCCCGGACGACGCGGCCGATGCCCTCAAGCTCGAGCGATTGCGCGCGGCGCTTCAGGAGGGCACGCGCTCGCCGCTCGTCGCGGACTTCTTCATCGCCAAACTCCGGACGCGCCTCGATGAGAAAGTCCGCCGTCGCCGTTGAACCTGGAAACGGCATTTGGAGCTCGACCCGCCGTGTTCCATTAACCAATGTCGTCCAACGACATCGAGCCGTGCTCGGGTTTCCTAGTCGTCGTGCTGGTCGCGCGTGATCGCTTCAGGGCCGGACGAAACACCGTCGCAGCGACCTGCCGACCCCTCCGGGCGCGTACCGCGGCGGGCAGCCGCCGGACGAACGTTGCCGATACGACGTCACCCGCAAGCCTGCGCGATCCGGTCCGCGTTTTCGATTTGCAGCGACACCACGTCGGTGGATACGCCGAACTCGTCGGCGATCGACGCTAGGTCTTTCCCGTCCCGCGACATGCAGCGAATTTCGTCGATCGGCGCCAGAAATTCCGCTGCGAACGCACGGCCCGCCGCTTGCCGCGACGCATCGCGCAGGTCGTTCACCACGGCGCGCGCGCCCTCGGGGAAACACACCGCGTCGCCCACCGCCCGCCCGAACGCGAACAGTTCGACGGCGTTCGCCGCCGCGCCTCCGGCGTGGTCGCGCAGATGGACGCGGACGTCCGTTCCATCCCTCGCGATCATCGCCCGCAGTCCACCGACGTGCGGCGCACGCTTGAACGACTTCGAATCGAACAGTGCGGCAATCCCGGAAACCGAGCCGATCCGTGCCGTCTGATCGAGATTCAGCGCCGCTCTCGCCGCACGGGCCCGCCGATAGCCGAGCGCCCACGTCCGCTCCGCCGGCCGGTTCGGCGCCCGCAGACGCGCGGCGCTCGCGACGCCGCCAAGTGCTGGAAGCCGGGACCGATATCGGGGCAGGGCCTCGACCTTCGCGACCCATTCCATCGCGCCGCCCGCGTGGGCGCCGCCCGAGGCCCCCGCGAGGAACTCGATCAGCGACTCGCCCTCGAACAATCGTCCGGCACGTTCGATCAGGACCGTCGTCGCATCGTCCATTCGGTACGGATCGACCTGCAGGGCACCGGCCGCCTCGCAGAACGCAGCTTCGTCTGGATCCTGTCGGCTCTCCACGACGCGATCCCAGCGCCGCGACGCGGCCGACTCGCCGATACCCGTGGCCTTCAAACGCTGGATCGTCTCACCGACAAACGTCCCCAGAACCGCCTCGGCATCCACGCGCGACAGCACCTCCCTCGCGCCGACGATGAACGACACGTCGGGGCCGGAGTAGCGATAGGGCAGACATTCGACGTCGAACGCGCCACCGTCGAAGTAGAAACGCAGATCGGGCAGCAGGAAGCCGGCACGACGCAGCATCAATCGATATGGTCCGGCGCGGCCTCCGAAAATGTGCCACCAGTCGTGAGCCAGACGCTCGACAAGACCGTAAACCGACACCGCGACCGAGTCCGCGAGCGACGTGGCCGCGCCGTCCCGGTGGACGCACACGTTTTCCGCGCCGACGAAAAGCCGGAGATCGCAAGCAGTTGCGTTCTCTTCCGGTGCCGCGTTGGGGGCGTTGTCCAGCCAGCTAGCCAAAACGCGCACGAAGCTCATCCTCTTCCATCGGCCAGCCCTTGTAGTCGCCCGTTCCGGCGTTGACGCAGCGACCTTCCCAGCCCCGGCCATCCGCCTCGTACCAGACGTAGCGGGGAAAGTCGCCGCCACCCTCCAGGAACTCGACTTGCCCAGCCTTGATGGCCTCGCGCACCCATTCGGTCGCCCGCTCCCGGTCAGCGTCGTCGACGAGAGGACAAATCGTGGTCCTCTGCTTTTTTGCCCGAGGCAACGCTCTGCCGTCTTGTCCCGTCTTGATCTCGGGGAGGCCTCCCCACCAGCGCACCACCTTGTGCTCGGGGCTGCCCACGTATCGCGCCCGTTTCGCGAGGCCGGCGAGGTCGCGCGTAGACGGCGTCTTTGGAGCAGGTTCCTGTTTCGGACGTTTCATCGTCGTTCTCCAGCGTTCGCGTCGTCGAGCGGAACTGCACTGCGATAGTCTCGTACTAGTCGTACCATCGTCGCTGGGCCACGCAAGCATGATCGAGAAACCGCTCGCACATCCACGCAATCACCAGCGCGACAAGATTTTCGCGCGAAACTCCCGCATTGCATCTCGCCCGTCGAACCGACGTCCGATGATTTATCAGCCGCCAACGCCCCTCGACGCCAACCCGCCACCAGCCTACCCTGCCCCGCCACCACCGCCCCGGAGCCCGTGCCATGTCCACCCAAGCCCCCGTCGGCCGCATCGACGTGATCTCCGATGTCATCTGCCCGTGGTGCTACATCGGCAAGCGGCAGATCGAGAAGGCGTTGCCGGTGCTGGCGGCCGAGGGGCCGGTGTTCGACGTGCTGTGGCATCCCTTCCAGCTCAACCCGGACATGCCGGCCGAGGGCGTGGAGCGGCGCAGCTATCGGATTTCCAAGTTCGGCAGCGAGGAGCGCTCCAAGGCGCTCGACGCGCGCGTCACCGAAGCGGCCGCCGGCGTCGGGCTCGAGTTCCGGCTCGACCGGTTGACGCGCACCCCCAACACGGTCGCGGCCCATCGCGTCATCGCGCTGGCGGGCGAGCTTGGCGCCCAGGACGCCGTCGTGGAGGCGCTGTTCGAGGCCTATTTCCGCAACGGGGCCGATCTCGGCGACATCGAGACGCTGGCCGACATCGCCGCCACCGGCGGCCTCGACCGCGACGCGGTGCGGGCGCTGCTGGGCACCGACGCCGGCCAGGACGAGGTGCTGCGGCGCGACGCGATGGCCCGCCAGGCCGGCATATCGGGCGTCCCCAGCTTCGCCCTGCAAGGCCACGTCCTGTTCTCCGGCGCGCAGCCGGCCGAAGAGATGGTGCGGGTGTTTCGCCACGCCTGGGGCGTCCTGAAGGCGCGCGCCGCCTGAGGCCGCGACCGGCCCGGATCGGGCGCTTCCCGAGGCCGGAGTTTCACCCGGATGAAATTCGGGCCGGTGATTGCGCCCGTTGACTTTGTCGTCGGGCGCGGCCTGCCGCGACGCACGGCGGCGACACCCCACCCATGTCGTCCCGAGCTCCGCGAGGGACCTTTGCGCGGCGTCGATCACGGGAAAGGCGTTCGAGAGCGGAGACGAAAGGTCGCTCGCGACGACGCGACATTCGCGTCATCCGGCGGGACGCCGCCGGTCGCGGGCGGGGTCGGTGCGCGGCAACCCATTCCGATGAAAAGATACTGATGTAGTTCGACTGGTATGTCAAATGCCGCGGCGCGACAATGGTCCGCCAGAACAACTACATATGCATAATGTCGAGAACGACAATGCCCTGCCCGACGCCCCGCCCCGGCGTGTTCGCGCGGCGTCCGCATCCTCGCGTGCCTCGTCGTCCGGCGCGACGTGCAACCGTCCCCCCGTCTTCGCGGGCAGGGCGATTGCATATGGTCGCTTCGCCTTTCATTTCCCTCGCTCCCGTCCTCGAGGTTGGGCGAGGGAATGCTCTATCACGGAAAATGCCGTAATATCAATCGACTACCGTGGTCCTGCAGCCCCCCGCCCAGCCTCTTCCGTCTTCGACACCGGGGAGAGGGACATGAAAGGGAAAACGGCGATATGCCATCGCGTTGCCTTCGCGGAGTGACGGAAAGGCTGTCGCGGCGGCGG
>CAMDVZ010000182.1 GCA_945878895.1 Caenispirillum bisanense
TAAAGAGGTAAAGGCGCAAGATTAAAAAGAAGTTCGAGCCACCCGAAAACCGGCTCTGCCGTCCCGGACGTCGGCGTCGCCCCTGCTACGGTAGCCGGCGCGGGCGCTCCTGGATTCGTTGCCCCAGGAGCCGCCGCGGAGCACGCGACCCAAGCAGCTTGCCAGCGATTTCGCGCTACCATCGGTCGGCTGCGTCGTCAGATCGGATGTATCGCAGTCCTGGGTCCACTCCCAGACATTGCCGATCATGTCGTGCAGCCCCCACGCATTGGCCGTCAGCGACGCCACCGCCGAGGTGCCGGGCTTGCCGCCAGCCACCGCGTAGCGATCGCCGTTGCCCCACGCCTCGCCCCAATCGCGCGCCGTCGTCGTCCCGGCACGCGCCGCGTATTCCCATTCGGCCTCCGACGGCAGGCGGTACGTGCCCTTCTTGCCCGGCCGTCCGTTCAGCCACGTCACGTAGGCCTGCGCGTCGATCCACGACACGCAAACCACCGGATGCTGGTCCGATTGCGAGTACCGGGGCTGGTTCCAGCACGAAGCGCCCATCGCATGGCCGCTCACCGACACGAAGGCCTTGAACTCGCCGACCGTGACCTCGGTGCGGCCCATCAGGAACGGCGCGACGCGCACCGACACCTGCGGCCGTGACCACTTCCGACGTTCGTCGGGGAACCCCTCGTCGTTGCCTTCGGTCTCGCCCATGCCCATCGTGAAGCTGCCGCCGGGGATGTGGACCAGTTGCGGGCACTCGGCGCAGTCCTTGGCGACAAGGTCGCCGGCTTTTAACTGAGGCGGCGGCGGTGGCACCATCGCCGGCGGTGGCGCGACGGATGCCGTCGTCGATCCGCTGAAATAGAATTCACCCTGAAACGACGACATGAACCACGGCGTCTGCCGCTTCTGCGTGCGACCCTGAACGGCTGCCGCCGTTCGCTTGAGCCCGTCCTCGAGCTTCAGCCCCGGTGTCGCGATCGCCTTGAGCAATTCCTCGGTATAGGTCCCGTTGGCGCCGTCGCCGTCGGCCGCCACCGATCCCGCCGCCGTCGCATAGGCGATCACCGTGCCGGCGCCGCCGCTGATCGACGCCAGTCCGCGCTGCACGGAGCGGAACCGCCGCTCGAACGGATTGTTGCGGCAGGCATCGAGAATCACCAGGGTCAGCTGGTTCTGCGCTTCCTCCATCTGCCGGAGCGCTTCGTTGACGTCGAGCATCTCGGTGCACAGGTCCGCCTCGTGCTCCAGCGCGGCGCCGACCGGCATCAGGTAGTTCACGCCGTTCACCTGCATGCCGTGACCGGAGTAGTAGAACACCGCCACGCCACCGGGCCGCAGGCGCGACCGGAACTCGTGGACGGCACGCGACATCTCGCGCCGGCCCGCGTTCTCGCGCGCGATGACCTCGAAGCCGGAGGCTTCCAGCACCCGCTTCATGGCGCGGGCGTCGTTGACGGGGTTGCGCAACGCGGCGTCGCCGGCATAGGCGGCGTTGCCGATAACGAGGGCGACGCGGGACTCTTGCGCGTGGGCGGTGCTGGCGAGGCAGAGCGCCAGGCAGGCGACGAGCAGTGCCGACAGATGGCGTCCGATTGTACTCATTCGATTCGCGCTTCCAAATGTCGTGGTGGGGTCAGGATAGCATGCGGATGCCCGATGTCGACGGCCGACGCTGGCAGGAGAGCAAGTGACAGCAGAGCAAGCGGTCACTTGCAAGGGGGCGCCCGGCGCGGCATTGTTGCATTGGAGTGTCGGACATCCGATGGATGGTGAGCCGTGTTCACTGGTGCCTGGACAAAAGGGATCGTCGGATGATTGTACTTGTTTGCGTGGACGGTACGAATTCGGCGAGCTTTACATCGGCGGAGAGAGCGAACAGCCACGTAAACAGGATGTACACGATGCATCCCGGCAACGCGGACGTCGACAAGTTCTATTTCGACGGCCCCGGCACCATGGGCATGAATACCGACAGCATAAGAGACGCCGCACTGACGACGCTTCTCGCTCGGCTACGCCTGACCGCTTCGGGTGGTCTATCCGGCGCGGTCGATACGGCAACGACCGTAGATCTGATCGGCTTCAGTCGCGGCGGATTTATCGTCACCCTCATGGCGCTGGAACTGCGCAAGTCGAAAATCGATGTCCGCTTCCTGGGACTGTTCGACGCCGTCGACAGAACGCTGGACATAGCCGGGATCAAGATCCCGTCCAACGTGCGGCGCGCGGCGCATGCGATGCGAAGCCCCGAGCGGGAGTCGCGGGAGAATCCGATCGCACGAAGTCCACTGCGTCCATCTTCCATGTTTCAGAACGAAATGCGATCGGTCTTCAAGATGGCCGAAACGACCCCCATGTGGGTGCAACCGATGGGCGGGGGCATTCAGGCACCCATAGGCTTCGGACATACCGCGACGGAAGCCGAAGACCCCTCGATCCTGCACAAGAAAGAGTTCGTCGCTAGCCACGGTGCCATGGGCGGCGTTCACAGCGACTACGCTCGGGGCGACCCCCAGGCGAGGGAAGCAAAGGCACGCCGCGACTTCGAAGGCCGACCGTTCGACGATGTCGGCGAAGGCAAGAAAGCGTTCGAGTTCGTGCTGACCCACGCGATGATCGCCGGATTTAGCCGGTAGCCGATGCACCACCCGCCCGCAGTGCGGATACCTCCAACATCCGGAGCGCCAAGACTCCGCCACCATGACCACTGCTCCTCCCTCCATCCCCGCCACCATCCCCGCCGAGCTCACCCTCCCCGGCGGCACGACGGTCACGCTCGCCCTGCCGGCCGGCGACGTAACCGCCGAGGCGTTGCTGCCGGCGTTGCGAGCGCTGGTCGATGCCTACATGGCGAGCGTCAAACGGACCGCGACCGAGGCCGACCAACCCGTCACCTGCCGCGCCGGCTGCGCGGCCTGTTGCCGGCAATACGTGCCGGTGTCGGACGTCGAGGCGCGCGCCCTGGCGAGCCTCGTCGAGGCGATGCCCGAGCCACGCCGCGCGACGATCGAGGCGCGGTTCGCCGAGGCCAGGCGCCGGCTCGACGAAGCCGATGCCACCGAGCCGATGCTGGCGACGCCGCGACCGGTCGGCGAGGAGGCGCTGCGGCTGCTCAACGTCTATCACCGGCTCGACGTCGCCTGCCCGTTCCTCGAGGACGAGGCCTGCTCGATCTACGCCGACCGGCCGCTGATCTGCCGCGAATACGTGGCGACCTCGCACCCCGACCTGTGCGACTTCCGCAGCAAGGAAGGCCCGACCGTCATCCGCGTGCTGCGCGTCTCGCACGCCCTGCATCTGATGACGTCGGACCCCGCCGACCCGGTGCGGATCGTGTTTCCGCTGGTGCTGGGGCCGACCTGGATCGAGCGCCAGACCACCGAACCCGAACGCCTGACCGCCGAGACATGGATGGCCCGCTTCGCGTCGGCCCTCAGGCACGCCATCCAGACCCGCTACGGCGACCGCGCCGAAACCATGGTCGAGGCGGACGCCTCGTCGTGGACGACGGTGTTCGCGACGAAGGGATTCACGCCGCCGCGGTGAGCGGGGATTTTATCCGGGTAGAATTCGAAAGGCTCCTCTGCCGCAACGACTCTCCTCATGCCTTCCCCTGCCGGCGGGGCAAGGTGCCCGAAGAGCGGACGGGCGTTTCGCGGCCGGTCAGGACGAGGAATCGGATCATGCGGCCGAGTTCGCGCACGATGCCGTCTTGCGCGGGATTTCCGCCTGTCACCCGTTCGAACTCGACCGACACGCTGAACGGCGTCGCCGCGAGTCCGATCATGGCGTAGAAAAGCAGCGCCGGATCGAACGGCCGGACCGTTCCATCGGCTTGCCCCTGCCGGATCAGGGCGGTCGCGCGGGCGAACAGAGGGCCGATCTGGTTCTCGATCAGCCAGTCGAGTCGGGGCGACCCGCGCCGTCCCTCGATGGTCATGATCCGGTGGAGCTCCGGATTGTCGCGCGAGAAGGCGACGAGGTCCTCGATGCCCACGCTCAGCTGGGTGGCGGCATCGAGTCCATCGAGGCCGCCGAGCCGTGCGTCCAGGCGCTCGCGATAGGCCACGAACAGGGAAGCGACGGCTTCCCGCCACAAACCATCCATCGATCCGAAGTGATAGGCGACCAGCGAATGGTTCACCCCGGCCATTTCGCCGAGCATGCGCGGACCGACGGCTTCGAAGCCCAGCGACGAAAAGGCGTGGAGTGCTGCTTTCAGCAGGCGTTCGCGCGCGTCCCGTTTGCCGGTCGGCCGCGCGGGCGTGTCCGGCTCCGCCTTCACGCGACGCGCTCCCGCGGCGTATCCGCGCCGGCGGTCCGATCCGCCTGCCGGACCTTCAGGAAGGCGAGGATGGTCACGAACAGCATCGTGAAAATGGACACCAGACCCAGCGACTGGTGGATGTCGCGCAGCTGCCAGACCTGGCCCGCGGGGTCCTTGACCGAGCCCTCGACGCCGGCCGCGGCGTAGGCGGCGAACTCGAGGAACAGCGCGCCGTAGAGCGCGATCACCTGGTAGCGCGGCGTAGTCGGCGCAGGCCCCGCTTCGGCGTCGCGGACGGATTGCATCCGCCGATCGAGCAGCGAATAGGCGACGAAGACCGTCCAGACACAAAGAAACCAGCCCATGAAGTTGGAAAACGGAACGCCGAAATAGGCGCCGCCATCGTGCCAGATCCAGGCGCCGCCAATGGTCGCACGCGCCGGATCCATCGACATGTCCCACATCACCATGACGAAGCTGGCCACCAGCGGGACGGCGACGTGATCGGAACGCCCCGCCGGCTCGCCGGCCCGATCGAGCAACAGCCGCGCCAGATGCCAGGACAGGTAGCAGACCGCGAAATAGGCCGGCATGATCAGCACGGGGACCTCGCCGAGCTTCGGTCCCATCCGGTCGCTGTAGTGATAGGCGCCGAACGGAAAGCCGGTCGCGATACTCAGCGTTTCGTAGATCCAGCTGACGACGAACGCGATCGCGAAAAACCCCGCCACGCGCCGCCAGCCGATCTGCCTCGGGCCGTGCAGCAGCACGAACAACAGCGGCGCGAGGATCGTGATGGCCGGAAAGAAGCGTTCCAGCGGGGTCGCTTTCAGCCACGGCTTGGTCGCGCTGAACAGCGCGAAGGCGACGAAGACGATCCAGATCGCCCGATTTCTCGTCCGCTCGGTCATGACGCGAGACTCCCTGTGTGAACCAGTGTGATTTTTGTTTTAGTTATATTTATCCAATTGGTCAACTTCCGACAATCGACACCGGGACGCCCGGTCTTCCGGACGCCGCCCCGCGACGGTGGCGATCCTGCCGCGGAACTCTGCGGCCCCCGCCGATTCGGGCGAGTCGGCCGACCCCGCGCGGATCGTGTTTCCGCTGATGCCGGGGCCGCCCCGGATCGAGCGCCAGACGACGGAGCCCGAACGCCCGACCGCCAAGACCTGGATGGCCCGCTTCGCCGTCGCCCTGCGCCACGCCATCCAGACCCGCTACGGCGAGCGCGCCGAAACGATGGTCGAAGCCGACGCCTCGTCGTGGACGACGGTGTTCGCGACGAAGGGATTCACGGCACCGGGGCGAGGGGATTTTATCCGGGTAAAATTCGAAAGGCTCCTCTGCCGCAACGACTCTTCTCATACCTTCCCCTGCCATCAAGGGCCGCAAGCGGCCCGGAGGCAGCGGAAAGCCGGTCGGCTGCGGGTGGCGGAACGGGATTGGTGGCGAGATCGGGCAACGACGCCGCATGCCGGCGGTGGCGGGGACGTGACGATCCAGCCCGATGCGAAAGAGCCTATCGGGTTTGACTGGCGCTGTCAATCTAAATTGCATTTATATTAAATATAGATGTATAATTTGTCCATCCCCTTTAAATCCCTCGCCGATCCGGCACGCCCCGCTTGCGTCGGGCGGCCTCGCCGTCGATGCTGCGGACCCGACCGCCGGAGACGCCATGAGACCGCCCCGCCCGCCCGCGCCGACCGATGTGTCTGCGACGCTTCGCATCGAGCTCCAGGGCCGCAAGATCGAGGCACGCCTGACGGTGCCGGCCGGACCGGTCAAGCCGCAGGCAGCACTGCCGGCGATCCAGAGTCTGGTCAACGCGGTGGTCGACTCGGCCGAGCGGGCCACGGCGGCGGCCGGCAAGCCGGTGTCGTGTCGCAAGGGCTGCGGCGCCTGTTGCCGCCAGCTGGTACCGGTGTCGGACGTCGAGGCGCATGCGTTGCGCGCCCTGGTCGACGCGATGCCGGCCGAGCGCAAGGCGCGCGTCGAGGCGCGGTTTTCGGCCGCCGCGGAAACCCTGCAAGCGGCTGGCCTGAAAGAGTTTTTGCTGAATCCGAGGCGGCTGCCGACCGACGATTCGCAAGGCCTCGGCTTCCGCTATTTCGAGCAGCGGCTGGATTGTCCGTTCCTCGAGGACGAGGCCTGCTCGATCCATCCCGACCGGCCGCTGGTGTGCCGCGAATATCTGGTCACTTCGCCCGCCGCCAACTGCTCGGCGATCGAGGCGGCCGAGCTGGCGCCGGTCGAAATTCCGAAGCTGTCGGCGCTGGCGCGCACCATGACCGACCCCGGCGGCGACGTGGCGGCGCGCTGGACGGCGCTGGCGCTGGCGCTGCCGTGGGTCGCGGCCAACCCCGACAGCGCGGCCCTCAAGCCCGGCCCGGCGTGGATCAACGCCTTCCTCGACCGCCTCAACCGCAACGCGACGGGGCAGCCGGTGGCGGGGTCGGCGGCGACCGGTTGACGTTCCTGCTCAAGAGGAAAAAATGCAGCTAAATATCGAGATACCCACGGGAATCGTCCCGGCCGAAGGCATCCTGCCGGCCCTGCGCAAGGTGGTGAACGACGCCGTCGCGGCCGGTGTGGCGCGGTTGCCCGGCGGCGAGACCGAGGTGTCCTGCCGGGCCGGTTGTGGCGCCTGCTGCCGCCAGCTGGTGCCGATCTCCGACATCGAGGCGCGCGCGCTCGCCGCCCTCGTCGAGCGCCAGCCCGAACCGCGCCGCGCCGCGCTGCGGGCACGCTTCGAGGACGTCGCCCGCCGGCTCGACGAGGCGGGTCTCGGCGAAGCAGCACTCGCGCCGACGCGTCAACCGATGGCGGAGCAAAAAACCCTTGCCGCCCGGTACTTTAGCCAGGCTCTACCATGCCCTTTCCTCGAGGCGGAGTCGTGTTCGATCCACCCCGAGCGCCCCCTCGTCTGCCGCGAATACCTCGTGACCTCGCCCGCCGCCCTGTGCGCCACCGCCGGCCACCCCGACATCGATCCCGTGGCGGTGCCCCACCTCTCCACCCTCGCCCCCCGGATCACCGCGCCCGACACCGGCCGCCGCGACACGATGGCCCTGCCGATGCTGTTCCGCTGGCTCGACAAGAACCCGACCGCGCCAGCTCCCCGCCCGGCCGAGGAATGGATGGGCCGCTTCCTCGCCGCGGCCCGCGAGGCAAGCTCGTGAACGGCGCGACGCCCGTCATCGCCCGCCCGATGGCCTCCGCGAAACTGCGCCTGTCGATCGGCGAGGGCACGGCCGAGGTGCCGATCCAGGTGCCGTCCGATCCGGTCGCCGCCGAAGAAGTTTTGCCGGCGGTCCGTCGCATCCACGACGCGCTGGTCGAGGGCGCCAAACGGCTGGCCGCGCGCGATGGAAAGGCCGTCTCCTGCCAGCGCGGCTGCGCCGCCTGTTGCCGGCAGGTGGCCGCCGTCGCCGACGTCGAGGCCCGCGCGCTTGCCAACCTCGTGGCCGCCCTGCCCGAACCCCGTCGCGGCATCGTCGAGGCCCGTTTCGTCGACGCGCTGGCGCGAATGGAAGCCGCGGACCTGGCGCGCCCGCTCATGGAGGCCGGCGAGAGCGGCGACGCGGGCCCCGCAAGCCACCGCCTCGGCGTGGCCTATCACCGGCTGGCGATCGCCTGCCCGTTCCTCGAGGACGAGGCCTGCTCGATCTACGCCGACCGACCCTTGTCGTGCCGGCAATACATGGTCGTCTCGCCGCCGGTGCATTGCCAGACGCTCGAGTCGCCCGAAGTGCATGCCCTGACCGTACACGGCATGGCCGGCGCCCTGCAGGAGCTGACGGCGGCCGAACCGGGAGCCCGGCGGCGCTGGATTGCCCTGCCCGCGATCCTCGACTGGGCCCGCGCCAATCCGGTAACGAGCGAACGAAAGCCGGGGCCGGCGTGGATCGCGAAATTGCTGGCGGCGGCGGCGAAGACAGGCCCGACCCCGCCGGCCGGCTGAACCGACCGTCGCGACCGGGGCGCCCGCGACGCACGGCCGTCCGGCACCGGTCCATCGCGGCTGGCCGCGATCCGGGACAGTGGCATCGGCGGATTGATCGGGGGAAACAGAGGCCGGAATTAAAACGGGCGGCGCCGTGGGGTGCGCCGCCCGTCGACGTCGGCGCCTAGCGCCGCGTCTATGGAACAGGGGCCGATGGATGGGGGTCCATGGGGTGGCCCAACTGTTCCACCGTCCAAAGTAGAGAATTTCATCAACCTTGCAAGACGTTCGCCCCCCGATTTCTGTGGAAAACCAAGGCACTGGCGCCAGCCCGGGCATCCCGCCGGCCGTCCCGCCGCCGATCATCCCTCGCCGGCATCCGCCGCGCGACGTGGCCGGAGGACGAAAAAATGCCCGCGCGACGGATCGATATCCGCCACGCGGGCTCCCGTTCGGGAAGTCTTGCCCCTCGCAATCCGCCGCGATCCAGCCCGGCGCCCGTCTTCCGGAACGGGCGCCGGCGGACGCGCTATTCCTCGTCTTCCTCGCCGGTGCCGCCGGCCGGATCCATCAGTGCGTTCGACAGCACACCCGCGTTGGTGCGGATCGCGTGCTCGATCTTGTCGGCCATCTCGGGGTGCTCGCGCAGATAGGTCTTGGCGTTCTCGCGGCCCTGGCCGATGCGGGTGCCGTCGTAGGAGAACCACGAGCCCGACTTCTCGACGATGTTGGCCTTGACCCCGAGATCGACCAGCTCGCCGGTCTTGGAGATGCCTTCGCCATACATGATGTCGAACTCGACCACCTTGAACGGCGGCGCCACCTTGTTCTTCACCACCTTGACGCGGGTCTGGTTGCCGACGACGTCCTCCTTCTCCTTGATCGCGCCGATGCGGCGGATGTCGAGGCGGACGGAAGCGTAGAATTTCAGCGCGTTGCCGCCGGTCGTCGTCTCGGGGCTGCCGAACATGACGCCGATCTTCATGC
>CAMDVZ010000183.1 GCA_945878895.1 Caenispirillum bisanense
ACTGAGCCACCTCGTGTGGGATGGCTACGACGCCATCGTCGGGGCATGCGTCGACGCGTGGCGCTTCCTGGTCGGCGATCCAGACAGGATCCGGTCGATCGCCACGCGAGACTGGGCGTGTGTCAATCTTTAGGCGACTTGGTATTATCGCGCGCTCGCGCGGGGCGACATCGCGAAAATGCCGGAAGCGTCGCCACGCGACAACGTCGCGCCCGACCGGCGTCCGGCGTTGCCGTTTCGGCCCACGATGCCGCCGTTGCAGCCGTCCGCCGCGCCGCCCGGGTCGATCCGTGCCGCCGGCTCGCGCGTCACCTGCTCATGCGTCGCCGGCTCGCGTATCCCGCCACGCCGCGTACGGAGGCGTTCGCGCCCGCCCCGGCCGCCGCCGAAGGCGCCGTGGCTGCCGGCGTCCGCCCCGTCGCCCGCCTCAGACCAGGTTGATGCGGCAGCCGCAAACCTCGACCTGGGTGTCCGACAGACGGCGGCCGCGTTTTTCGGCGGCGGCGAGGACTTTCGCCTTGTTCGTCGTCTTCACGTCGTAGGCGGACACGCCCGGACCGCGACCGTCGTTGGCCGCGACGAAACGGATTTCGCCGCCGTCGAGGCCGATGCGGTAGACGCCGTTCGACTCGGTCGCGGGCCGCGCGAGGATGGCCGACCACTGGCGCGCCGCGCCGCCGTGGTCGGGATGCTGGATCTCGACGCCGGCGAGACCGGCCGTCGTGTCGGAACGCGAATGCGGCAACCAGTCCTTCTCGGCCGGAGGCCACCACAAGGCGGGATCGATACCCGGCGGCGCGAAGGTCGTGTCGAGCGACAGCAGAACGCCCGAGGTGTCGCTGGGATGGAAGTGCGTGTAGTGATACTCGAGCAGGTTCTTGTGCGCGACGGCACGCACGCCAAGCCCCGTCACGCGCGCCCGCTCGGCGTCGGCGTCGGCAACCTGCAGGATCACCATGTAGCCACCGTCGCCCTTGCGGCGGTCGATGTAGCGGCCCGCCGAGGTGCCGTCCTGGAACGGCGTGACGATCTCCAGGAAATCGTGGCCGGTCGGGCAGACGACGTTGACGAGTCCCCACTTGGCGACGCCGGGATCGCGATAGGCGACCTCGATGCCGAGGATGTCGCAGAGTTCCTCGCGCGAGGACTCCAGATCCTTGCAGACGAACACGCACTGGCGCAGACGCATGATGATTCCCTCCCCGACGACCGGCTTTTCGCCGCCAATGGTGTCCGCGCGCGCCGCGCCACGCAAGCGCCGCGTCGAGCCGCGAACGCAGCGCAGCCGCCACGGTTGCGCCGGGGCGCGCCCGATGCCAAACCGATGCCCATGCCCGCCCAACCACGCCCGACGCCGGTGCCTCCCATCGTGCCCGATTCGCCGACGCGACCGCCCGTTCTCCACGTCGGCACGAGGATACGGCTGGCAGTGCCGTTTCCTGCTCCGTCGGCCCTTGCGCCAGGGTATGCAGACATCGCGGCGCACGGCCGAATGACCGACAAAGGTGTCATCCCGAGCTTGTCGAGGGACCTTTCGTCATGGCGCGCGGCGTCCGTTTGTGTGGTCGGCGCCGCACAAAGGTCCCTCGACAAGCTCGGGATGACACCGTTTTGGTGGCCCCGGCAGTGCGCCAACCCCCGTGAAACCGGCTTTTCGGTCGGCGGCGAGATGTGTGCATACCCTGGCGCCCTTGCGGCGGCAGGTCGGGGTGGGGCGACTTCGCCACGCGGAATCGTGGTTGCACACCCCTCCACCTCAACGCTCTCCCACGAGGGCCACCGCATTCACATGTCTCGACGCACGGCGGCGATGCAACCCCGCCGTCATCCCGGGCGCAGCGAGGGCCCCCGGGTTCCCCGGGACTTCGTGCGGTTGCGGCACCGCGTCGGGGTCCCTCGCTTCGCTCGGGATGACACCGATTTCGTATGTTCGAGAGTGCGTCGCCCCCTGAAAACGCCGACTTTCCATGCATCCCGCAAAGGCGTGAATCCGCTAGCCCACGAGGAAGGACGGGACTCCAGCTGGTCGCCGCTTTCCAGCCCGACGTCCATGTCCGTCCGCCTCGTGCCCGCATGAGGCGCGCGACGCTGATTCTGGTCTCGGTCGCGTTCCTCGCCGCAGCCGCGCTGGCCTTCGCGGTGCCGGGCTTCACGGTGTTCCGGCTGATCCAGGCCACGATCTGGTCGATCGCGGTGCTGGGCATGGTGATGCTGTGCGGCGTCAGCGGCCAGTTCTCCTTCGCGCACGCCGCGTTCTACGGGCTCGGCGCCTACACCGCCGCCATCCTCGCCAACCACACCGGGTTGTCGGGCTATCTCTCGCTGCCGGTCGCGGCCGGCGTCTGCTATGTCGCCGGCCGCGCCTTCGGGCGGGTGACGGCCAGCCAGGGCATCTGGAACCAGGCGCTGATCTCCTACGCGCTGGTGATCGCCTTCCCGCAGCTGCTGCGCTGGCGGCCGATCGAGAAGCTGACCGGCGGCACCCAGGGCCTCTATCTCGACCCGCCCGAGGCGCCCGACTGGATCGGGCTGAGCACGGATCGCTGGTGGTATCTGATCTGTCTGGCGCTGCTGGCCGGCGGCCTGGCGCTTGCCCGCAACCTGATCGACAGCCGCTCCGGGCGCGCCTTGCGGGCGGTGCGCGACAACGAGCTGGCGGCCTACGCCCAGGGCATCGACGTCGCGCGCTATCGCGCCACCGCCTACGGCATCAGCGCCGCCTATGCCGGGCTGGCGGGCTGCCTGGCGGCGCTGATGTACACCTATGTCGGCCCGACCAGCTACGGCTTCGGCTTGTCGCTGCAGCTGCTGATCGGCCTGGTGGTGGGCGGCATGGGCTCGCTCGGCGGGGCGGTGATCGGCGGGGTGTTCCTGCAGTTCTTCCCCGATATCGCGGCGATCATCGGCAAGCGGATGTCGGCGATCCTGTACGCCGGCACCCTGATCGCCGTCATCGTCGCCATGCCCAACGGCGTGGCGGGTCTGATCCAGTCGGTCTGGACCCGCCTGCGGACGCGACGCCCGAGCCGCTGAACGGCGCGTCCTCTAGCGCCCCTTGAACACCGGCTTGCGCTTCTCGACGAAGGCGCGGGCGGCTTCCTTGTGGTCCTCGGTGTCGCGCGCGCGCGTCAGGCGCCACGCCTCGCCGTCGAGCGCCTGGGCAAGCGTGCCCTCCTCGGCGGTCTTCATGTTGCCCTTCATCAGCGCGTGCGCGACGCGCGGTCCGGCCGCCAGCCGCTTGGCGAACGCCATGCACTCGGCTTCGAGCCTGTCGTCGTCGACGACGTGATTGGCGAGGCCGAGCTTCTCGATCTCGGCGCTGCCAAGGATGTCGGCGGTGAAGTAGAGCTCGCGCGCCTTGGCGGTGCCGACCAGCTTGTGCAGGAAGTAGTGGCCGCCGAAGTCGCCGGAGAAGCCGACCTTGGCGAAGGCCGTCGTCATGCGCGCGCCGCGGCCGACGAACCGCATGTCGCAGGCGAGCGCCATCGACAGGCCCGCACCCGCGGCCACGCCGTTGACCATCGCGATGGTCGGCAGCGGCAGCTCGTGCAGCAGCCGCGAGACCTCCATGCGCGAACGCAGGTCGTTCATCTTGCTCTCGAAGGAGCCCACGCCCTTGGAGCCGCTCGCCATCGCCTTGACGTCGCCGCCGGAACAGAAGGCGCGCGGGCCCGCGCCGGTCAGCACGATGCAGCCGACATCGTCGTTGTCGACCGCGTCGTTCATCGCCGCCAGCATGCCCGCGGTCATGGCCGGCGTCAGCGCGTTCATCGCCTCGGGCCGGTTCATCGTCATCACGAGGACGCCGTCCTCGATCCGCGTCAGTACATCGCTCATAGTCGTCTCCTCCCGGCTTCGCTCAATGACCCTTGAAGACCGGCTTGCGCTTTTCGACGAAGGCGCGGGCGGCTTCCTTGTGGTCCTCGGTTTCGCCGGTGCGGATCATGCGGTTGGCCTCGCTGTCGAGCGCGGCCGACAGCGTGCCCTCCTCGGCCACCTTCATGTTCTTCTTGACGTGCCACCACGCCACCCGCGGGCCCGCGGCGAGCTCCTTCGCGAAGGCCATCGTCTCGGCCTCGAGATTCGCGTCCTCGACGATCCGGTTGGCGAGGCCGAGCTTCTCGATCTTCTCCGAATTCAGGATCTCGGCGGTGAAGTAGAGCTCGCGCGCCTTGGCCGTGCCGACCAGCTTGTGCAGGAAATAGTGCGAACCGAAATCGCCGGAGAACCCGACCTTGGCGAACGCCGTCGTCATGCGCGCGCTCCTGGCCACGAACCGCATGTCGCAGGCCAGCGCCAGCGAGAGACCCGCGCCGGCCGCCACGCCGTTCACCATCGCGATGGTCGGCTTGCCCATCTCGTGCAGCAGTTCCGACGCGCGCATGCTGACGCGGATGCCCGCGACCTTGTCCTCGTAGGTGCGGTCGCCGCCGGAGATGCCGGTGCCCGACGCCATGCCCTTGACGTCGCCGCCGGCGCAGAAGGCGCGATCGCCCGCGCCACGCAACACGACGCAGCCGATGGAACGGTCGTCGGCGTATTTCTCGAGTTCGGCCTGCAGCGCGTTCAGCATGGCACCGGAGAGCGCGTTCATCGCCTCGGGACGGTTCATGGTCAGCGTCAGGACGCCGTCTTCGATCTTCGTGATCAGTTCGCTCAAGATTTCCTCCCGGAGATGATGCCCGTTTATCCCATAGTGCCGCCGGGCGATCTTCCGGTCCAACCCCACTGCGCCTCGCCGTGCGAAACGACGCCATTGCAGGCCCGCGACGCTGTTCCGACACTCGCGCCCGAACAATCGATGGAGAGCGCGATGGCCGCGACCTACGAAACGATCCTGACCGACCTCGACCGTGGCGTTCTCACGCTGACGCTGAACCGGCCCGACAAGCTCAACGCGTTCAACCCCGCCCTGCAACGCGACCTGATCGCGGCCTTCGGCGCCATCAACGCCGACAACGACGTGCGCGCCGTCGTCGTCACCGGCGCCGGCCGCGCCTTCTGCGCCGGGGCCGATATCTCGGGCGGTGCCGACGCATTCAAGGTCTGGGGCGACAACACCAAACCGGTGAAGCGCGACCCGAAGGACTCCATCACGCAGGTCATCGCGGGCTGCCTGAAGCCGGTGATCGCGGCCATCAACGGCGCGGCGGTCGGCGTCGGCATCACCATGTGCCTGCCGATGGACATCCGCATGATGTCGAGCACGGCGCGCATCGGCTTCGTCTTCAACAAGCGCGGCATGGTGATGGAAGCCGGCAGCTCGTGGTACCTGCCGCGCCTGGTGGGCATGCAGCGCGCCCAGGAGTGGGTGATGACCGGCGGGCTGTTCGGCGCCGAGGAAGCCATCAAGGGCGGCCTCGTGCGGTCCGTCCACGCCCCCGAAGATCTACTGCCGGCCGCGCAGGAACTCGGCCGCAAGTTCGCGAAGGACACCTCCTCCGTCGCCGCCGCCATCAATCGCCGCCTGATGTGGGCGATGCTCGGCGCCACCAATCCCGCCGACGCGCTGGCGATCGACCTCGCCTGCATCGCCTACATGGCGCGCGGCGCCGACGCCCAGGAAGGCATCCGGTCCTTCATGGAAAAGCGTCCGCCGGTGTTTCCGATGAATCCCGCCACCGACATGCCGCCGTTCGGCCCGTGGCACGAGGAAGGCTGACGCCGCGCGGTCAGCGTCGGCGCGCGGCCCAGTCCGGCGCCAGCAGGCCGTGGATGCAGATGTCGCGGAAGACGCCGCCGACCAGCATGCGGTCGCGCAGCGGCCCGCTCTCGCGCGCGAAGCCCAGCCGTTGCGCCAGCCGTGCCGAGGCCACGTTGCCGGGCTCGATCAGGGCCTCGACGCGATGTGCCTCCAGCGCGCCGAAACAATGATCGAGGAAAGGCGTCATCGCCTCCTCCATCAGACCCTGGCCCCACCAGGCCCGCCCCAGCATGTAACCGACCGACAGCCGCCGCCAGGCCGGCACGCGGCCGTGGAAATTGACGAAGCCCAGCAACGCGCCGCCGCTGTTGGCGAGGATGGCCCAGCCAACCTGCCAGTAGGGATCGGCCGTCACCAGCCGCTCCACCCGCGCGGTTGTCTCCGCGAGGTCGGCCGACGGCAGCGCGTCCCAGAACCGCATGGTCTCGGGGTCGCCGAACAGGCCGTGCATCGCGGCGGCGTCGGCCAGCGCCAGCGGTCGCAACGTCGTGCGCGGCGTGTAGAACAGGGGCAAGGGCGAGTTCATCGCCGCACGGTAGCGCGGCCAGGGCGGTCCGTCATTCCCCCTCGACGCGCGACGGCGATATCGCGCACCATGGTCGCACGCAACGACAGAGCATCCGCATGACCATTCTCTTCGACCTCGGCGACCCCGCCACCAACGCCGATCCGTTCCCCGCCTTCGCGCGATTGCGGGCCGACGATCCAGTGCACTGGTCGCCGACGATGAAGGCATGGATCGTCACCCGCTACGAGGACGTCAAACGCATCGCCCTGAACAATCGCGAGATCTCGGCCGACCGGCTGACGCCGTTCTTCAAGGCCAATCCCGAGTACCAGCGCGGCGGCATCGAGAACCTGTCGCGCTACCTCAATCACTGGATGGTGTTCCGCGATCCGCCCGACCACACCCGCCTGCGCCGCCTGTTCACCAAGGCCTTCACGCCCACCGCCGTCGAGAACCTCGCCGCCAACGTCGAGAGCATCGTCGCCATGCTGCTCGACGACATGGACGCGAAATCCCGCCGCGGCGAGCGGCTCGACTGGATATCCGACTTCGCCTATCCGCTGCCCGCGACCGTGATCATGGACCTGCTCGGCGTGCCGCGCGCCGACCTCGCCACCGTCAAGGCGTGGTCCGACGAAATCGCGCTCTTCATCGGCACCGCCCAGGTCGCCGGCAACAAATACCTGCGCGCCGAAGCGGGCGCCAAAGCCATGGCGGGATACTTCCGCGACCTCGTCGCCGAACGCACCGCCGAGCCACGCCGCGACATGATCAGCCAGCTGGTGCTGGCGCGCGACGAGACGGAAGCGCTGAGCGCCGACGAGGTGATCGGCACCGCCATCCTGCTGCTGTTCGCGGGCCACGAGACCACCACCAACCTGATCGGCAACGGCTTCTATCATTCGATGAAAAACCGCGACCAGTGGGAGCGGCTGGTGGCCGATCCGTCGCTGGCCGACACCGCGGTCGAGGAATGGCTGCGCTACGACGGTCCCAGCGGCGCGCTGGCACGCGTGGCGGCCGCCGACGTCGAGATCGGCGGCAAGACCATCCGCGAGCGCCAGCGCGTGTTCGCCTTCATGAATTCGGCCAACCGCGACCCCGAGGCCTTCGCCGATCCCGAGCGGATGGATTTCGGCCGCGATCCCAACCCGCATCTGACCTTCGGCCACGGCATCCATTTCTGCCTCGGCGCCCCGCTCGCCCGCCTCGAGGCCCGCGTCGCCGCCACGCGCCTCGCCGAACGGTTCCCGCGCATCCATCTCCCGGGCGACGCGCCGGACTGGCACGATTCGCTGATCCTGCGCGGCGTGAAGGCGCTGCCGGTGGGGTTGGGGTAGGGGGTAGTGTCGAGACGCCGGTCAGCCGCCCGCCGCGATGAACTCGAACGGCCGCTCGCGATGCATCACGACCCACTGCGCCTGCTCTGCCATGGCTTCGGCGGCTACAGCTGCAAGCACTTGGCGCGAGCGAACTTCGAGACTTGCCTTTAGGTCGGGCTTGATCCCCGAGCATTCCATGTCCCTCGCGAGCGCGGCCATCACGCGTCGCGCGTTGTCGAACAGAGCCAGCATTCGACCATACTGACGGGCACGCGCCTCGTAGGCGAGCCGTCCCGCGAATCCGAGGAGCGCGCCACCAAACGCTGGAACGACGGCAATGGCGACAAGAAGGTAGTCGAGGTGGAGTTTGGCGACTTCCGGAGCCCAAGACGCGAGTCCGAACGTAGCCACGGCAACGGCGACACCGGCCGCCACTAGCCCGTAGGCAATGCGCTGCAACCAAATGGAAATACATTCGTTTCTGCCATGCGCCTTCCGGAAGTAGCGGGCCTGTCCACCAATCCACGCCCTGACGACGAAGTCCAACGGCCCGCCGTCGGGTCGCTCTGGCCCGGTACTGGCTGCCTCTACCTTGAGCACCGACCGAACCCATTCCAGTTCGCCCACGAGACTCTCCGGATAGGAGCTGATCGGATCGCCATCGAAGCCGCCGACTCGCCAGAAATACGCAACGCGAAAGCCCTCCGCCAAAGCGCGACTGTCGACGAATTTCGGCTGGGCTTCGCGCCGATGTGCCACAATAAAGCCGACTACCCCCGCCGCAATGGCCGCAAGGTAACCCAACAACCAAAGACGGTTGTGCTCGTGACTATGAGCGTAAAACGCGTAACATCCGACGGCGACCACAGCCAAGAAAAACAATCCGCCCCAGACCCAGCGCACGACACGCTGCCCATCACCGGCGACCGCGTCGGCGACCGCATGTAGATCGGCTAGACGTCCGACCAGTGCCGTTGTCATCGGCTCCGGTTCGCTCTCCAGCATGTGCTTCCGGCTTTTCGCGACGTCGGTGGGCTTGTCGCGTTGGAACTTCGCCGCGCGCGCGTTAAATCTCGCAACGAGTTTGGCGATAGTCGTCAGTCGCTTCCATTACGCCGATTCCGCCGATGGCCAGATAGTCGTGACAGCCAACCCGTGAAGGGAGGTTGGGCGGGGCGTCACAATATGCACGACCGCGCCACGGTGCTCGGCGACGACCGGCCGCGCGCCGGACACTCGAATGCGCCCGATGCGCGACACGCCGGTCCACGCTGCGTGAACGGCCGGCCATGTGCCAGCGGCCCCGGTACTTGTTTCTCCATCCCACAGCGCGAGCAGAACGTGACAGCTATCAGCGACGAAGAGACCCGCACGACGGTAGCCCAGGTTTCGTTCGCAAAGTTCTCCGTCGGCATACACGTCGAGACCGACGTCGCCGTCGGTCACGACGAACTTGTTTTCAGCGTACTCATACCAGCCTACGTAGCGGCTGACTCCATTTAGGGATTCCCAGCGCGGCCAAATTCCGAATCAATGCCGCGGTGCGACGAATCACATGGTGGAGGCATCGATGGGCGCGGGAATTCCGATCACGCGAGACGACTACACGAGCGCGGAGCTTCGCGCCATCAGCGCGCGATGCACG
>CAMDVZ010000184.1 GCA_945878895.1 Caenispirillum bisanense
CCGCCGCGGCGGCGGTCGTTGGGGCCATCGCGCCGGTCGTCGCGTCGCGGCGCGTCGCGGCGCATGTCGTCGCGCCGCGGCTCGCTGGATCGCACGGCGTCGCGCCGTGGCTCGCTGCGATAGCGATCGCGCTGGTCGGTCTCGGGGCGCGGTTCGCGGGCTTCGTACTCCGGGCGCGGCGGCCGCGGAGGCCGCTCTGCGCGCGGCGGCCGCGAGTCGCGGTCGGAACGGGGCGGGCGGGCGTCCTGCTCGGCGGCAGCCGGCGCGGCCACGTCGACTGGCGCGGCGTCGACCTGGGCGGCATCGACCGGGCGGGGCGCGTCGCGACGGGCATCGCGACGGTCGCGGCGCTGACGACCGCGGCCTTCCTCGCCACCTTCGGCCGGACGTTCGCGGCGCGGCGGCCGATCGGCACGCGGCGGCCGCGCATCGACGGGAGCGTCGACCGGGGCATCGGTCGCGGCAATCGCCTCGACCGGCGGGCGGATATCGTCGGCACCGTCGCGTTCGGCGTCGAACCGGGGGGCACTGGCCCAGGGCGGACGCGCTTCGCCGGGACGGCCGCGGCCGCCGCGACCACGACGCTTGCCGCGGTCCTCGCTTTCCTCGAATCCGGCGGTGTCGAAGCCCGGCACCTCGATGCGCGGGATCGTCGTGCCGATCAGCTTCTCGATCGCCTCGACCAGCGGACCGTCGTGCGGCGTCGCCAGCGTGTAGGCGACGCCGGTACGACCGGCGCGGCCGGTGCGGCCGATGCGATGGACGTAGTCGTCGGGATGGAACGGCACGTCGAAATTGAAGACGTGGCTGAGATCGTCGATGTCGAGGCCGCGGGCGGCGACGTCGGAGGCCACCAGCATGCGGATTTCGCCGAGCTTGAAACGCTCCAGCGTCTCGGTGCGAACCGCCTGGGCCATGTCGCCATGCAGGGCGCCGACGTTGAAGCCGTGCTTGCGCAGCGACTGGAACAGGATGTCGACGTCCTTCTTGCGATTGCAGAAAATCAGGGCGTTGCGGACGTCCTCGGCCCGCATCAGCCGGCGGATCGCGTCGCGCTTGTCGGGTCCCTGCACGACGGCGAGCCCCTGTGTCACCGTCAGGGCCGCGGTCGCGGGCCGCGCCACGGTGACTTCCTTGGGGTTCATCAGGAACTTGTCGGCGAGCTTGCGGATTTCCGGCGGCATGGTGGCCGAGAAAAACAGCGTCTGGCGGATCGCCGGCATCATCGACACGATGCGCTCGACGTCGGGGATGAACCCCATGTCGAGCATGCGGTCCGCCTCGTCGATCACCAGCACCTTGACGTCGTTCAACAGCACCTTGCCGCGCTCGATATGGTCGAGCAGCCGGCCGGGCGTCGCGATCAGCACGTCGGCGCCGCGATCGAGGACCTTCTCCTGGTCGTCGAACGAGGTGCCGCCGATCAGCAGCGCCTTGTTGAGCTTGTGGTGCTTGCCATAGGTGTCGAAACTTTCGGCGACCTGGGCGGCGAGTTCGCGCGTCGGTTCGAGGATCAGCGACCGCGGCATGCGCGCCTTGGCGCGGCCGGAGGCCAGAATCTCGATCATGGGTAGCGTGAAACCGGCCGTTTTGCCCGTTCCGGTCTGGGCGCAGCCCAAAACGTCGCGGCCCATCAAAACGAACGGGATCGCCTGGGCCTGGATCGGGGTCGGTTCGGTGTAACCGGCGTCGGAGACGGCCTTGAGCAGCTCGGGGCTCAGCCCCAGTTCTTCGAAAGTCATTGATATCCCAGCAAAAACCGCCGAATCGCACGATGCCTGAGACGGCGGCGGCATCCGTCGAGTGTACCGGAGCATCGTTCTAGAACGAGGGCATGATAGGGCCGAACCCGCGCGTGTCAACGGACATACCGCGTCGCAAAACGGTCATGCGGCACCACCGGCGGCATCGCATGGGCGCGGGCGGGGGGCCATTTGTCGGGGGAACGCTGGATCGGCCCCGGCGTTGACTTGGGTCAAGGCGAGGTTTGCCTGTGCCGTGCAGGATGCTTCGGCGTCGTCGGCGCCAATGCCACGCGGAACGGAGCGCTCATGTCCCATTTCCATGCCATCGTCTGGCTCGATCACGTCCAGGCACGGATATTCGAGTTCAATCCGACCGAGGCGGACAAGATCAAGGTCACTGCGCACGATCACGACGGGCGCGGGCATCACCTGCATCGCAAGGCCGGCTCCCGCGACGGCCATCGCGAGGAGGACAACCACGAATTCTTCGACGACATCGTGAAGGCGATGTCGGATGCGCGGGAGTGGATCGTGTGTGGCCCGGGTACGGCCAGGACGGCCTTCGTCGGCTACGTCCAGGCGCGCCACGCGACGGTGGCCGAACGCATCGTCGACGTCGAGACCGTCGACCACCCGACCGACGGCGAGCTTCTCGATCTGGCGCGTCGCCGGGCACGGGCGATCGACCGGATGCGCCCGCAAGCGATCTGAGCGCGAGTCTCGTCCGGATCGCTCCGCGTTCCGGAACCGGCAGCCGCGGCCTGTTGCGCCTGTCGCCGCCGTGGGCATGATGGCGGCCCGTCGGCAACCTCGCCGGCGCCGGGGAGCGACATGCCGGGGCCATTGATCTATTGGGACGATCTGGAGGTCGGACGCGTGTTCGATCTGGGCTCCGTCGCGTTCGACGAAGAGAGCATCGTGGCCTTCGCGCGCGAATTCGACCCCCAGCCCTTCCATGTCGACCGCGCCGCCGCCGAAGCGTCGATGTTCGGGACGATCATCGCCAGTGGCTGGCACACCTGCTCGGCGGTGATGCGTCTGACGGTCGACAGATACCTGAATCCGGAGGTCAGCCTAGGCTCGCCGGGCATGGACGAGGTGCGCTGGCCCAGGCCGGTGCGGGCCGGCGACACCATCGCCGCGACGCTGCGGTGCGTCGACAAGCGTCCCTCGGCGACCAGGCCCTTCATGGGACTGGTCTGGAATGAATGGGAAGCGCGCAACGGGGACGGCGATGTCGTCCTGACGATGCGCGGCATGGGCCTGTTCCGACGCCGGCCGGCGGTCTGAGGCGTCCGGTGCCGGGTCCCGTCCGCTATCTGGAAGACTTCGAGGTCGGCCGCGTCTATCCGATCGGCTCGGCCCGCTTCGAGGAGGCCGATATCCTGGCCTACGCGCGGAAGTTCGATCCGCAGCCGTTCCACGTCGATCGCGAAGCCGCCGCCGCGTCGATGCATGGCGGCCTCGTCGCCAGCGGCTGGCATGTCTGTTCCGTGCTCATGCGGCTGCTGGTGGAGAATTTCGGCAATCCGCGGACCAGCCTCGGCGGCGCGGGCGTGCGCGACATACGCTGGATCAAGCCGGTGCGGCCCGGCGACAGGCTCGACGCGAGCGTCCGGATGCTGGAGGTGAAAGCCTCGACCAGCCGGCCCGACATGGGACTGATTTTCAAGCGGTTCGAGGCCGTGAACCAGGCCGGCGAGCTGGTGGCGACCATGGAAGGCCGGGAGTTCATACGCCGGCGACCGGCAACCGAAGGAGTGGCGACGATGGAAAAGCGCGCTGTGAAAGGCATCGATCATGCCGTGGTGGTGGTCAAGGACATCGGGAAGGCGCTGGCCACCTGGAAGCGGCTGGGCTTCCAGGTGCAGCCGCGTGGCTTCCACACGAGACTTGGAACCGCCAACCATCTGATGATCTTCGGCGACAACTACCTCGAACTGATCGGCATCGTGACGCCCAACGACTTCAATGCCGAGCGGCGGACCTGGCTGGAGAAAGGGGGCGGCCTCGCCAACGCCGCCCTGCGCACCGACGGCGCCGATCTGGCGCACGCGGCGTGGACCGAGGCCGGATTGCAGCCCGACGCGATCCTGGAGTTCGGCCGCGACGTCGATGTCGCGGGCCGCAAGGAGCAGGCCTCGTTCCGCACCGTGCGGCTGGGCACGAAGCGGGCGAAATTGCTGGGCTATTTCGCCTGCGAGCACCGCACGCCGCAGTTCGTCTACCGGCCCGAATGGGCGAAGCATCCCAACGGCGTCACCGGGCTGGCGGGTGCCGTCGTGATCGCGTCCGATCCGTATCTCGACGAGGACTATGTCGGGCGGGTGTTCGGCGCCGCGAACGTCAAGCGCGCCGATGGCGGGTTGCTGGTCGAAAGCGGCGGCACGCCGATCCGCTACATGAACCGGGCGGCCTTCGAGCGGCGCTATCCCGGGCTCAAGCCGGCACGCAACGATGACCATCCGGCCTTGCTGAGCTTCGCCGTCGCCGAGCCGATGGCGGTCGCCGCGCTGTTCATGGGCAATGGAACCCGCCACACGATCCTCGGCGACGGGCGCGTTCTCGTCGGGCCGGAGGCGGCCGACGGGGTGTGCATCGAGTTCGCGAAAGGCTGAGCCGACATGGATTCCCTTTCGCCGGCGACGGTCGACCTCGCCGACCTCGCCGGTTTCGAATTCGTCCTTACCGAGCATCTGCGTTTTGCCGACCTCGACGCCCACGGCCACGTCAACAACGTGTCGTTTCTCGTCTTTTTCGAGAACGCCCGCGTGCGCTAAGTGCTCGACCGGTTGCGCGGCGTCCCCGCTATCGCCGATCTCGAGGTGGTGGTGGCCCATCTGGAGATCAATTATCGCCGGCAGATGTTCTATCCGGGCAGCGTGCGCGCCGCTGCCCGCCTGGTCGAGGTCCGTCGCTCGGCGGTCGTGATCGGCCAGGCGATTTTCGACCAGACCGGCGCCTGCGCCGCCACCGGCAAGGTGGTCCTGGTCTCGATCGACCGGGCCAGCGGCAAGTCGCGCCCGATCCCCGACGCCGCCCGCGCCGCCCTCGAAACGCTGATAACGGGAGCCGCCTCGTGAGCGCGACGATTCCCGAGGGCTTCGAGCCGTTCGACGTACCCGACGACTTCGTGGCGCTCGCGGGGCCGCTCTATCTCAAGCCCGAACCCGAGGGCCTGCGCCTGGGTCTGGTGCTCGAACGACGCCACGGCAACCCGATGGGCATCGCCCATAGCGGCCTGCTGATGACCGTGGCCGACATGGTGTGCGGCGTCGGCAGCGGCCATGCGACCGGTATCCGCTGGCCGCACCCGACGATCTCGCTCAACTGCGATTTCGTGCGCGGCGCCAAACTCGGCAACTGGCTGGAAGGCCGCGCCATCGTCACCCGCCGCACCATCAATTTCTGCTTTACCCGCACCGAGCTGGTCTGCGCGGGCGAAACCGTGTTGAGCGCGGCCGGCATCTTCCGCATCCCGCCGCTCGATACCGTGCCGGCCGATCGCCGGCCGCCGCCACGGACGTGATCGGGCGAGACGCCGATCGACTTCCTCTGCCGGGTGTGTCGAAGCGTCACCGAGTCCGGTGACCCGGCCCCGGCGGCGTGTTCTACCACCCGAAGCGGTACGACAGCGCGGTACCGAGCGTGTACTGGTCGCGCGAGCCACCAGGGCCCGCGACGATGGGCGAAGCGGCGGCGACGTCGACCAGCCGGCCATAGGAGCCGAACGCGGTGGCCGTGATCTTGTCCGTCAGCCGCCATACCGCGGCAGCGCCGACCCCGACGCTGCGCAGGCCGAAGCCGGGGTCGTATCGCGCGTAGCCGGATCGCGCGGACTGGTCGGCGTTCACGCCGTAGAACGCCTGGTTGTAGGTGCCGTCCGCGATGGCGAGGCGGGGACCGGCCGAGAGAAAGACGCGCTCGTCCAGGCGCAGGCGCGCGTCGGCCGACAGGTCGATCGACAGGCCATCGTGTCCGCCGAGTCCGCGGCGGATTTCGGCTTTGGCGGTGGCATGGCGGCCGAAATCGTAGCGCGCGAAGGCGCCACCTTCGATCGTGAAGGGGATGGTTCCCAGGCCACGCAGATAGCCGCTGTCGGATTCGTCGCGTCCGAAGCGGTAACGCAGGACCGGTCCCGCCTTGAACCCGTGCGTGTCCAGCAGCGTGGCACCGATGCCATCGCGGGCGCTGACGAAGAAGCGGTCCCGGCGGTAACGCAGCTCCAGCGCGGGGATCGGCAAGACCCGGTGATCGACCGAGCCTTCGAAGCGCGGGGTCCACAGCACCCCGGGACCGACGTCGAAGGTCCAGTCGGTGGTGGGCGGCGGCGCCTGGGCCGCCGCTTGCGTCGCCGTGCACAGCATCGCGACTACCGTCCAGACGGCCCGCCACGTCCCGTTGTTCGATCCACTCATGACAATCCTCGCCCCGCGCCGACGCCGTCGAGGACGCCACGCATACGATACGCGCCGGCGGTCGGCCTGGATCGATCGCGCGTGGACGCCGGGCGGCGCGAGCGGTTGCTGGACCGGCCATCCGCCGCATTGCTGCTGCACGCATGCCGTCGGGGGCGCTATGGTCGTCGGCGACGACAGGATCGATCACGGGAGCGAAGCGATGAGGCGGTGTATTGGCGTGGCGGTCGCGCTGGCGGGACTGACGATGGCGGGCGCCGCTGGCGCCGAGTATCCCGACAAGCCGATCCGCGTGATCGTGCCGTTCGGTGCCGGGACCGGCACGGACGCGGCGGCGCGCCAGGTGTTCATGGAGATCGCCGTCCGCACCGGTTTCAACATCGTGATCGAGAACAAGGCCGGCGCGGAAGGCCAGATCGGTGCTCAGGCCGCGGCAACGGCGGCGCCGGACGGCTATACGGTGTTCGTCACCACGCAGACGACGCAGGCGATCAATCCCGCCGCCTACAAGAAGCTTCAGTACGATCCGGTGAAGCAGCTCGATCCGGTCAGCGGCATCGTGAAAAGCCCGCAGGTCGTGCTGGTGCGCAACGACCTGCCGGTGAAATCGGTCGCCGATCTGATCGCGCTGGCGAAGAAGGAGCCCGGCAAGCTGACGTTCGGCAGCGCCAACGGGTCGAGCCGGGGCGGTGGCGAGCTGTTCAAGATGATGGCCGGCGTCGACATGCTGCACATTCCGTACAAGACGCAGCCGCAGGTCATTCTGGACCTGATCGGGGGGCGACTCGACGCGGTGTTCACCGACATGACGACCGGGATTCCGCCGATGCAGGACGGACGCGCCCGCGCGCTCGCCGTGACCAGCCGCCAGCGGCTGGCGAGCATGCCGCATCTGCCGACGGTGGCGGAGGCCCGGCGTGCCCGGTTTCGAGATGGGCGCGTGGGTGGCCGTGTTCGTGCCGGCGGGCACGCCGCGGCCGATCGTCGAGAAGCTGAACGGCCTTGTCCGGCAGGCCGTGCTCGGCGCGGGCTACCAGGCGACGATCCGGCAACAGGGCGCCGAGGCGTTTCCCGGCACGCCCGAGGAGCTGGCGGCGTTCCAGGCGGCGGAAATCAAACGCTGGGCCGAGATCGTCCATGCCGCCGGGATGCGCGAGCCGTAAAACGCGCCTCACCGCCGCTTGTAGATGGCGTAGCGCTCGACGTCCATGAAGTGGCGGTAGTTCTCGAACGCGGCCGCGAATTTCGCGTTGCGCTGGAAGTATTCCAGGTAGTCGAACACGCGGCCCTGGCAACGCGGCACCCCGGCGATGCGGTCGACGATCAGCAGGTCGGGGCGTTCCCGCGCAAAGGAGTCGGGCACGCTGTCGAACACGAACTTCTCGGCATCCGACATGTCCTCCGGCGCGTTGTAGAGCGTCGCGAACTCCTCGCAGTCGGCGTAGATGCCCTGCAGCACCCACATCGTCTGGAAGCGCATCGTCAGGCGCGCCTTGGCGTAGTTGATGATGGGGTAGTGCGGGTAGATGCCCGGCGAAAGCACGAGGATGCGCCTGTTCGGCGCGTTGCGCTCGACCACGTGCAGCAGCACGCCCGAGATCGAATCGTCGAACTGGCGCTGTTTGGAAAACGGCTGGGTGAACAGCGCGGCCTGGAAGTGCAGCAGGATCAGCAGCGTCGCGCCGATCGCCGCCACCGGCAGCCGGTGGGCGCCGCGATCGATCGGCAAATAGCGGTCGACCATCTGGGACAGGGTTACCGCCGCCAAAAAGATGGCGGCCGAAAGGGCGGGCAGCACGTGGTAGGGCCAGCCTTTGGCCTGCATGGCGGCCGTGGCGGCGGCGCCCAGTCCATAGGCGACGAAGGCCCGTGCCGCCACCGTGCGCGAGAGGAAGGTCGCCAGCGCGCCGAATATGGCGAGCGCCACCAGGGTCGGCAGCAGCACGGGCCCGAGCAGGATCTGGCTCCAGGAGACTTCGCCCAGATTGGCGTAGGAGCCCCAGATGATCGGCAGCACGACGTCGAAATAGGCTGGCGTCAGCAGCCAGATGGCACCGAGGTGGCCCGCGATGCAGAGGCCGACGATCCACGGTACCGGATCGACCAACGTGGAACGCCAGCCACGATGCAGCAGCAGATAGGCCTCGACGGCGAGCGGCACGAGCGCGAAATGCGGCTTCTGGGCGAAGGCGAGCCCCGCCGCGATCGCGACGGCAACACGCATCGTTCGCGACAGGGTGCCCGCGGCTCCCTCCGCGCGCGCCGCGGCCAGCAGCACGTAGGGCGACGTGGCGATGAACATCAGGTGCTCGCGCTGTGCGAAATTCTCGTTGGGCAGCGCGGAGAACAGGAACAACAGGGTCGGCGGGATGATCCACTCGCTCAAGGGGTGGGCGAGCGAGGGCACCGCGTGGGTCAGGCGGCGGCACGCCAGGGTCGAGATGGCGATGACGACGAAAAAGAGCAGGGTAAGGCAGGTGGTCGGCGCCAGCTTGAGAAGGGGTACCCAGCGGGACAGCACCTCGGGCAGGGCGTAGAAGGCGAACACCATCGGCAGATTGACGTCGATGATGTCGACGTAGAGCTTCTCGCCCGACAGCCAGCGATGGCCGACGTCCATCAGCGAGGCCACGTCGTGATTGATCGGCGGCCACAGATAGCCGATCAGCCAGGCGCAGGGGATCAGGTACACCAGCCCCAGTACCGCCGTCGCCGCCGCGCCCGACAGGGCGGGCGGCCGCGACGCGGGCGTCATCGGTCGATCGGAGGAGGGCAAGGTCACGAGGCCGGGTGCCGGAAATCCATGGCGGGGAGGGTACACTAGCAGCCTGTCGGACTTAAAGCATCGTGGGGGATGGTCGGGGATTCCCACGGGAATCGCGTCCGTATAGAATCGTGGGACGGCTTTGCGAAGGAGCGCCCCGCGATGAGCAACTTCCGCCCGACGGACCGCGAGACCAGCTATCTG
>CAMDVZ010000185.1 GCA_945878895.1 Caenispirillum bisanense
GTAGATCGCGTTCCTCGACGCTCAGCCGCACGACATACTTCTTTATCGAGATATCACTCCCGGACATGATCGCCTCCCTCGCTGGTGTCGCGAGCAGACAGACTCACAAAATCCACGCCCTTTCAAATTAATTGAAGCGAGCGACTAGAGGGTTTCGCGGGCAAACGGAATCGCCGATCGCTTTTCTCCACCGCGACCGGCCAATCCACCCCGATCAGATCATGCCCAGCGCCTGCTTGTAGACGTCGAGCAGCGTTTCCTGCTCGTCGCGGTCGGCGGCGTCCATCTTGCGCAGCCGCACCAGCGCCCGCATCGTCTTGACGTCGAAGCCGGTGCCCTTGGCCTCCGAATACACGTCCTTGATGTCGCTGCCGATGGCCTTGCGCTCTTCCTCCAGCTTCTCGATCCGTTCGATGAAGCTCTTCAGGCGGTCGCCGGCGATGGTCGCGGGTTTCTGGGTCATGGGGCGGCCACCGTCGGGCATGAAATCCTCGCGTCGCGAAAAGATAAGGGGAGGCGGACCCTATGGACGCGCCCGCCCCGCTTCAACGACGCCGGACGGTCCATTCTGGGGATAGCGGGGACAAGCACGCCTTGACGCGCCCGCGCCGAACGGCTTCGTGGCGCTTTACGCCTTGGGCGATGCCGCGTGGGCCTTGTCGAAGGCGGCTTTCTTCTCCGGCGAGGCGTCCTTCTGGTACTTCGCCTTCCATTGATCGAACGGCATGCCGTAGACGATCTCGCGCGCCGCCGGATCGGCCATCTCGATGCCGCGCGCCGTCGCCTCCTCGCGATACCAGCGCGACAGGCAGTTGCGGCAGAAGCCGGCCAGATTCATCATGTCGATGTTCTGCACGTCGACGCGCTCTTGCAGATGACCGACCAGCCGGCGGAATGCCGCCGCCTCCAGCTCGGTGCGTGTCTTGTCGTCCATGGCGCTCTCCCTCGACCTTGCGTCGCGACGTTGAATCTGGTCTAGGGACCGCCCGACCGCAACCCCGTCGAGTGTCCCATGCCGCCCAAAGCCAATCCGCTTGGCCTCAACCCGCTGCAGCTCAAGACGCTCACCTTGTTGCAGGAGCTGGCCAGGTTCCCCGACATCGCGCGGCGCGACGAGGCCACCGGTGCGGTGACGATCGACGAGTTGCCCAATCCGCACGGCAACCATTTCCACATCGGCGCCCGCGTTGTGTCCGCCGGCGACGCCACTGGCCTGCGCAATCCCTCGGTGATTCTGGCGTTGGCCCGCAAGGGCCTGATCGTTCCGACCGGCATGATCGACGCGCCGACCCTCTCGGCCGCCGGTCTCGCCTACGACACCGGCCTGCGCGAAACGATACTGCACGGTACCGATCACTGAGCCGACGGCGCGACGATCAGCGCCCGACGGCAACCGGAACCGGCACGCCGTCGATATCGAGCAGCACGAAGCGAACGCCGTAGACGGCCTCGAGCGTCGCGGGCATCAGCACGTCGCGCGCCGCGCCGGATGCCGCCACGCGTCCGGCGGTGAGAACGACGACATGGTCCGCGAAGCGCCCGGCCAGTGCCAGATCGTGCAGCACGACGGCAACCGCGACGCCGCGCCCGGCCTCCGACCGCAGCAACGCCAGCGCCTCGATCTGGCGGGCCGGATCGAGGCTGGCGACTGGTTCGTCCGCCAGCAGCGCGTCCGCTCCGGTCGCCAGGGCGCGCGCCAGCATCAGGCGGGCGGTCTCGCCGGCCGACAAGGTGTCGACCCGCCGCCCCGCCAGCGAGGCGGTGTCGGTTCGCGCGATGGCACAGGCAACAGCATGCTCGTCGTCGGCCGACAACCGGTCGAGACTGGCCCCGTGCGGCAACCGCCCCAGCGCCACGACATCGCGCCCCACCAGCGGCCAGTGAACCGGCGCCACCTGGGGCATGTGGGCGATGCGACGCGCCCGCTCCCGCGCGCCCAGCCCACCGACATGGACGCCATCGAGAGTGGTCTGTCCTCCATCGGGCCGGTCGATTCCCGCCAGCAACCGGAGCAAGGTCGATTTACCGGCTCCGTTGGGGCCGACCAGGGCCGTCACCGCGCCGCCGGGAATCGCGACATCGATCCGATCGAGCACGATACGTCCGGCGAGCCGCCGCGCGAGGCCGCGCCCGAGCAACCCCGTGCCGCCGTCTACAGCCACGTCGCGCTCCCCGATCGCCGCGCCTGCCAGGCGATGCGGATCAGCACCGGCGCGCCGATCAGGGCGGTCATCACGCCCAGCGGCAGCTCGCGACCCGACGGCAGCACGCGGACGGCGATGTCCGCCAGCAACGCGAGAATGGCGCCCGCGAACGCCGAGGGCAGCAGCGACGCGCCGGGGCGGTGGCGCACGAAGGGCCGTACCGCGTGAGGCGCCATCAGACCCACGAAGCCAACCACGCCTGCGACGGCGACGGCGCCGCCCACCGCCAGCGCGCCACCGGCAACCACCAGCCAGCCGGTGCGGGTCGGGTCCTCGCCGAGGCCGCGCGCGGTTTCCTCGCCCAGTGCCAGCGCGTCGAGGCCCCGGCGCGCCATCCACAACGCGATGCCGCCCGCCAGCACGCACGGTGCCGCGAGCGCCACGTGGTCGAGCCCGCGATCGGTGAAACCGCCCATCAGCCACAGCCCGATCTCGTAGAACGCGTAGGGATTGGGCGACAGACCAAGCACCAGCGCGGTCGCGGCCCCCGCCAGCGCGTTCAGCGCGGCACCGACGAGGATCAGGGTCGCCACCGAAGCGTCCCGGCCGGTGATCGCGACCAGCGCGACCGCGCCGCACGCGGCCCCCGCGATTCCCGCCAGCGGCAGGCCCACGGCCAGCCGACCCGACAGACCGAAATAGAACGCGACCACGGCGCCAAATGCCGCGCAAGCGGCGATTCCCGTCACGCCCGGCTCGGCCAGCGGATTGCGCAGCAATCCCTGCATGGCGGCGCCTGTCATGCCCAGCGCCGCGCCGACGATCACCGCCAGCAGCGCGCGCGGCAGGCGGATCTCGAGCAGGACGATGGCGTTGGTGGACTCGCGCCCGGCGGCGACATCGGTCAGCGCCTGCCCGAACGCGAATCCCGCCGGACCGATCAGAACCGACGCCACGAGCCCCAGCGCAACAAAGGTCGCGAGCACGACGAGCAGCCGGGACGAGGAGACGCCGCTCATCGCCCGATGCGCTCGCGCGCGGCGACGAGACGGCGCAGAGCCTCGACGTTCTGCGGTCCGCCACAGAGCCAGAGATGATGCGGCATCGCCAGCGTCGCGGTCGAGCGGGCCGCGCGCAGGGCGCGATGATTCATCAGGCCTTCGGCGCGCGAGGGCCGCTCGCTGGTATCGCCTTCCAGCACGAGCAGATCGGGACGCGCCGACACGACCGCTTCCAGCGGCAAGGCGACGAACGACTCAAGCCCGCATTCGGCGGCGAGATTGCGCCAGCCGGCGCGTCGCAGCAGATCGTCCGACAGGGTGCCACGCCCGAGCGTCATGCCGTTGGCCTGGAAAATCGCGGCAAGCGGCGCCATCGCCGACGGACGTCGCGCCAATCCTGCCATGTCGGCTCGAAAGCGGTCCGCCATTGCCGCGCCCGCCGCTGCGTCGCCGAGCGCCCGGCCGATGCCGGCCATCTGGATCGCCGTCGCCTCGACGCCGTTTGCCTCCTCGAATTCGATCACGGATATCCGTGCCGTCCGCAGCAGACGCTTGAAACCGGCCGGCGCGAAGGAATCGACCAGCACCAGATCGGGGGCCAGCCGCACGATGGTTTCGGCATGCATGCCGATCGCCGGCACCATCCGCGCCTCGCGCCAGCGTGGCGACAGGCGCGGATCGTGAGCGAGGTCGCTGACGCCGATCAGCTGGCCGGGGGCCGCTAGGTCAAGCGCGATCTGGTCGAGGCAGAGATTGAGCGACACGACGCGACGCGGCGGTTCGGCCGCCGCCAGGGCCGTCAGCGCGAAGAGAAGCGACGCGGCGAGCGCGACGGTGCGACCGCCAATCGACCGGCGCGCGATGCCACGCGCGCCGGTTCCGGGTTTCCGAACGAGATCCGTGGCCTGCTCCGTCAGAACGAGAGACGCAGGCCACCATAGCCGGTGATGCCGGGTTGCGCGAAGCCGAGCGGCTCCTGATGCCGGGAGTCGCCGAGATTCTCGATCCGGCCGAACAGCGTGACGTTCTCGATCACGTCGTAGCTCGCCGTCAAACGCACCAGCGTGTATTCGGCGGGCTGCACCAGCGGCGTGCCCGGCGCGGTGAAGTCGAACTCGCGACGACCAGCACGATGGGAAACCTCCGCACCCAGCCGCACCGCCGGAATCGGCCGCCACGAAGCCGACGCCCCGATCTGGTGACGCGGACGGCCCGTCAACTCGCGCCCGTTGGTCAGGTCCTGGGCATCGGTGAAGGTGTAGTCGACCCGCAGCGTGACCGACTCGACGGGCGACACCTGGACGAACGTCTCGAAGCCTTGGGTGCGCGCCTGGGCTGCGTTGGCGAGCGTCGAGCAGAACGCGCCGCACGAGGACACCACGATCATGTCCGACACTTCGTTGTAGAAGCCCGTCAGACCGAACTTCACCCGATTGGACAGCAACGTCTGCTCGACGCCGGCCTCGTAGCCGAGCGACCGTTCGGGCTTCAGGTTCGGGTTGGCGAAGAAGCCGAAGCCCGGAAAGTCGAAGTAGAGCTGGTCCAGGCTCGGGGCCTTGAAGGCAGTGCCGACGCTGGCGCGGACCGTCGTTCCGGTCTCCTTCAGCGTGTAGGCGGCACCGGTCCGGAACGTGGCCGCGGTGCCGAACGCCGAATGATTTTCGATCCGGCCGCCGACCGTCAACGAGAGGCCATCGAGCGGGCTGAAGCGCAGGTTGCCGTAGCCGCCGACCGTGAAGGTGGACGCGTCCACGCTCGTCGACGGCGATCCGAAGTTATACATATTGGTGCCCGCGATCGCGTCGCGCCGGGAGTCGAAGCCGAACACGAACCCGAGCTTGTCGGTCAAGGTCAGGCTGTTCTTCCACTCCATCTGGAGGCTGCGGCCCTCGTTGGTGCTGAGCGGCGCGAAAGGCACGCCGTTGAAGGCATCCGTGCCGTCGGTGTCGCGCCGCCAAGTCTCGGCATAGGACAAGGCGAGCGTGGTCTTCCAGCGCCCGTCGAGCAGGTCGAGATCGGCCTGGACCCGCTGGGACCAGTGGCGATGGTCCTCGACGGTGTTCACGTCCTCGAGCAGGAACTGGTCGTAGGCGCTATGGGCGGCCGCAAACCGGCCGAACCATTGCAGCTTCAGCCAGTCGTTGGCCTGGAAGCCGAGCCGGCCATTGAGGGAGAGGTTGCGGTAGCCGTCGGCGTCGGCCGGCGCGCCGGGCGTGGCGAATTGCGACGGGGTCGCCGAGAAGCCGGCGCTGGTGGTGGCCGCGAAGCCGAAGCTGTAGCTCAAACGCTCGACCGAGCCGCGCACCGCGCCGCCGGCGTTGAAGGTGGCGAAGCTGCCGCCCTCGACGAAGAGCTCGCCGGAGGGTTTTCCCAAGCCCTCGCGGGTGACGATGTTGATCACGCCGGCGATGGCGTCGGAACCGTAGAGCGTGCTCATCGGCCCGCGCACGACCTCGATCCGTTCGACGTTCTCGAGCCGCATGTGGGCCAGATTCGGCGCGCCGTTGACGCCGCTGGGATCGGCGATCCGGACACCGTCGACGAGAATGACGGTGTGGCTGGCGTTGAGACCGCGCACGAACACCTGGGTGGTCTTGCCGGGGCCGCCGCTGTTGAGCGGCGAAACGCCCGCGGTCGCGCCCAACGCCTCGGTCAGGGTGCGGAACTGGCGCCGCTCGATGTCCTGGCGGGTGATCACGGTAACGCTGGCGTTGACGCGCTCCACCGGCACCGGCACGCGATCGGCCGCCACGACGGTGTCGGGCAGCACCACGGGTGCGGCCTGTTGCCCCACGGCGGGAAACGACGCGGCGGGCAGCGCCACGAGGCAGGCAATACGAAGACGATTCTGGAACGGCGTCATGCGACGGTCCTCCGGATTCAGACACGCGGGGGCGCGCCACCACCGGGGGTGACCGTTCCGTCGGATGATCCCGTCCGTCGGACAGATGACGCTATCGACGGCAGGTTTTCTGGCTCGCGGGTCGCCGCCTGGTCCCGCCTTCCCAGCGCTTTCGCGCCAGTGGCTCGTTGGGGCAGGCTCGCCGCTCACAGCTGCGGGTACAGCCGCCGGTTTGGCCCTCGCGGGCCGCACGGCGTTCCCTCTTGGTCTCCTCGCGGAGAACCGTCGATGGGGCTGCGATATCGATCCCGGGGGAGCGCGTCAAGCGCGCAGCGACGCCTCGACGGCGCGGGCGAACAACGGGGCCAGGCGTTCCGCCCATGCCAGCGCCGAGGATTTGGTGCCGATCAGATCCTGGCGGATTTCGATGGAGGCGTGCGGCAGGCCGCGCGATTGGGCGTGGGCGGTCAGGCTGTAGCCGGTGCCGGCGCGGCCCGAATAGGGCTCGTTGTCGCCGACGAAAAAGCCCAGCGAGGCGCGTAGTTCCGCGAGGAGCGGGCGTGGCAGGCGGGGATCGGACTTCCACACCACCCCGACCTGCCAGGGCCTGGCGTGGCCGGCCATCGTGGCGGTGCAGCTGTGAATGGCGAGCACTGCGGGCGCGACTCCGCGCGCGGCGAAGCCATCGAGCGTCGCGGCGATGGCGCGGTGATAGGGCCAGAAGAGACTGTCGGCGCGGGCTTTGGCGGCCCCGGGCGAGAGACCGAGATTGGCCGGCACCGACGTGCCGTCGCTGACCTCGGGTATCGAGCCGGGGCCGCCGGGCGTGCGGTTGCAGTCGATGGCGAGGCGCGAATGGCCCGACGCCAACAGCGGCGCGTCGAGCAGGTCGGACAGACGCAGCGCGACGTCGAGCGCGCCGATGTCCCAGCCGATATGGCGCCCCAGTTCGGAGCCCGGCAGGCCGAGATTGGCGAGGCTCGCGGGCACCGCGTTGCTGGCGTGATCGCAGGTCAGGAGCAGCGGGAAGCGGCCGTTTTCGTTGTGGCGGGCGAAGGCCGGCGGGTCGTCGGGCTGGAGCGGGCTGTCGGGCATCGCTTTTTCATTGGACCATGGGCGCGAGCCCACTCTATGCCAGCGCCGAGCCTTCGTCATGCGGAGCCCGAGCCATGGACAACCACGATGCCTTCGCGCTGCTGCGCGGGCTGTTCGACGTCGCGGTCGCCGCGGCGAGTCCGGGGCAATGCCTGGCGCCGCATCTCGAGCGGCTCGAACCGGCGCGGGGACGCACCATCGTGGTCGGGGCGGGCAAGGCGGCCGCGGCGATGGCGCGGACGGTCGAGGAGGTGCTCGGGGGGCCGCCAAAGAGCATGCTGGAAGGGCTGTTTGTTACTAGAGAGAAGCATGGTTTGCCGCTGTCGTGGATCGAATGTGTCGAAGCGCGTCATCCGGTGCCCGACGAGCGTGGCCTCGCGGCGGCGGGGCGTATTGTGCAGTTATTGCGCAATTTATCGCCCGACGACCGCGTGATCGCCCTGATCTCGGGCGGCGGCTCGGCCCTGCTGAGCGCTCCGGCACCCGGTTTGTCGTTGCTGGACAAGCAATCGGTCAACCGCGCCCTGCTCGCCAGCGGCGCGCCCATCGGCGCCATGAACGTCGTGCGCAAGCACCTCTCGGCGATCAAGGGCGGCCAGCTCGCCATCGCCGCCCGCCCCGCCCGCCTCGTCGGCTACCTGATTTCCGACGTGCCCGGCGACGATCCCGGCGTGATCGCCTCGGGCCCGACGGTGGCCGACGCCTCGACCTACGCCGACGCGCTCGCCGTGCTGGCCCGATACCGCATCGATCCACCGCCAGCCGTACTGAACCATCTGCGCGAAGGCGCGGCCGGCCGCATTGCCGAGACCCCCAAGCCCGGCGATCCGCGCCTCGACCACGTCCTAACCACCATGGTGGTTACCCCGGCCAAAGCCCTCGACGCCGCCGCCACCGCCGCGTCCGCCGCCGGCTTCCGCCCGATCCTGCTGGGCGACGCGCTGGAGGGCCTGTCGCGCGACCTGGCGGCCCGACACGCGGGCCTGATCCGCGATCTCGCCAGACGCGGCGAGCGCATCGCGGTGATCTCCGGCGGCGAGACCACCGTCGAGGTCACCGGCAACGGCAGCGGCGGCCGCGACGTCGAGTATCTGCTGGCGCTGGCTATCGGCCTCGATGGCCTGGCCGACGTCTGGTCGCTGGCGGCCGACACCGACGGCGTCGATGGTGCCGCCGAAATCGCCGGTGCCCGCATATCGCCCGATACCCTGACACGCGCCAAAGCCCGCGGCATCGACGCCGCCGCCCGCCTTGCCGACAACGACTGCCACGGCTTCTTCCAGGCCCTGGGCGACTCCATCGTGACCGGCCCGACCCGCACCAACGTCAACGATTTCCGGGTCAGCCTGATCGCGCCGCGATAGGCCGTGGCGGACGAATCCCGGCCTGCGATCGACGACTTCCGGGGCATCGACATCGACGCCGGATCGCGGCACTGGGGCGTCTTTTTACGGTCAAAATCCATCGAATCTCCATAACTCATACCTTCCCCTGCCAACGGCGGGGGAAGGTGCCCGAAGGGCGGATGGGGGTGGGTGGCGCGGCAAGCACGGCGTCGATGACCCGTCGCGTCGTCGATACGACCGCGCGAAGCGCAATCAATTCTTCTTCGGCGCCTCGACCGCGACGAACACACCCCCATCCGCCCTTCGGGCACCTTGTGTAAGCGAAGGGGTCTATATTGGGGTCGTTCCGCAAGGAATGCTCGGGGCCGGGAGGCCACCCGGCCCCGCGCGCCGGCCGTCGGATCGAGGGCACCCGAACCTTCTGGGTTGAGGGGAAGCAAGATCGCGGCCGGCTCTTCATCGCGACCCGCATGGTTGCCTGAACATCATGGTTCGAATGCAAGGCAGG
>CAMDVZ010000186.1 GCA_945878895.1 Caenispirillum bisanense
CCGGCGCCGGCGTGGTGGGGGCTCCCCGGCAATCAACCAATCCGTTACGCCCCCGAGGGAGTTATCATGATCACCCGGACCAATACGGCCGGCGCGCTCGCCGCGCTGCTGGTGGCCACCATCGCCGCCGGCGCGCAGGCGCGCGACCAGGTGCAGATCGCCGGCTCCTCCACCGTTCTGCCCTTCGCCAACATCGTCGCCGAGCAGTTCGGCAAGACCAACAGCAAGTTCAAGACTCCGATCGTGGAGTCCGGCGGCTCCTCGGCCGGTCTCAAGAGCTTCTGCGGCGGCGTCGGCGAGAAGACCATCGACATCGCCAACTCCTCGCGCGCGATCCGCCCGGCCGAGATCGCGGACTGCAAGAAGAACGGCGTCGCCGACATCGTCGAGATCCGCTTCGGCTACGACGGCATCGTCTTCGCCAGCAGCACCAGGTCGGCCACGTTCGCGTTCGAGCCGGTCCACATCTACAAGGCGGTGGCGGCGCAGGTGCCGGTCGGCGGCACGATGCAGCCGAACCCCTACACGAACTGGAAGCAGATCGACCCGAAGCTGCCCGACCAGGCGATCATGCTGTTCATTCCCGGCGAAAAGCACGGCACGCGCGAAGTCTTCGAGGAAAAGGTTCTCGAAGTCGGTTGCCACGACCTGCCGGAAATCAAGGCAATCGCCGACGCGAAGGCCCGGCGCACGGCCTGTCTGGCGGTCCGCAAGGACGGCCTGTCGGTCGACATCGACGGCGACTACACCGAGACGCTCGCCCGCATCCAGCGCACGCCGACCGCCGTCGGCGTGTTCGGTCTGAGCTTCTACGGGCAGAACAAGGACAAGATCCAGGTCGCCACCGTCTCGGGCATCGTCCCGACCGTCGACCTGATAGCGACCGGCAAGTACCCGGTCTCGCGTCCGCTCTTCTTCTACGTCAAGAAAGCGCATATCGGCGTCATTCCCGGCCTCAAGGAGTACGTCGAGTTCTTCCTCAGCGACAAGATGGTCGGCGACGAGGGCATGACGGTCGACAAGGGGCTGATCCCGATGCCGAAGGCCGAACGCACCGCGGTGCGCGCCGCTTTCGGCAAGGGCGACGTCCTCAAGTAGGCGCTCCAACGGGAGCCGCCGGCACCGTGCCGCGGCTCCCGTTTCCGTCTTTCTCCGCAACACCAGGTTCCGGGTTCCCCATGTCGCTCTCGATGACGCTGACGGTGATCGTGGCGCTCGCTCTGGCGGGCTTCTTCGCGGGCCGCGCCAGGGCTTTGATGGTGGTCCAGGGCCGCGCCCAGGAACTGCATTCCCGGCCGCAATACTATGGATGGGTCGTCGCGCTGACGGCGGCGCTGCCGGCGCTGGCCCTCCTGGCCTTGTGGTCGGTCGGCCACGATTCGGTGATCGACGGCATGGTGCGTGGCGGATTGCCCGCCGACGTGCGCGCGCTGCCGACCGACAAGCTCGGTCTGATCCTCACCACGATCGACAACCTCGCCCACGGCCGCGCCGTGGCCGGCGAAGTTCCCGACTACGCCCGCGCCGCCGCGGCGCGCTCGACCTCCCTGGTCGCCACCAGCCGCTGGATCGCCTTCGCGCTTTGCGTGGCGCTGGCCATCGGTGGCTTCCTGGTCGCCTATCGCACGGTGGCGCCGCCGATGCGGGCGCGCAACACCGTCGAGCGGGTCATGCTGTCGGCTCTGATGGCCTGCTCGGCGATCGCGGTGCTGACCACGGTCGGGATCGTGTTCTCGATGTTGTTCGAGACGCTCCACTTCTTCTCGCTCGTGTCGCCGCTCGACTTCTTCTTCGGTACCGTATGGGATCCGCGCTTCGCGGCCGCGGGCAGCAACGACTCGGCCGGTCAGTTCGGCCTGCTGCCGCTGCTGTGGGGAACGATCTTCATCTCGCTCATCGCGATGCTCGTGGCGGTGCCGGTCGGACTGATGTCGGCGATCTATCTGTCGGAATACGCCAGCCGCGCCGTGCGCGCCTGGGTGAAGCCACTGCTCGAAATCCTGGCGGGCATCCCGACCGTGGTCTACGGCTTTTTCGCCGTCACGACGCTCGGCCCGCTGTTCCGCGACATCGGCGGCGGGCTCGGCCTCGACATTTCGGCGACCAGCGCCCTGACGGCCGGCGTGGTGATGGGCGTGATGATCATCCCGTTCGTTTCCTCCCTGTCGGACGACATCATCAACGCGGTGCCGCAATCCTTGCGCGACGGCTCCTACGCGCTCGGCGCGACGCACTCCGAAACCATTCGCCGCGTCGTCTTCCCGGCCGCCTTGCCCGGCATCGTGGGCAGCGTCCTGCTCGCGACCTCGCGCGCCATCGGCGAGACGATGATCGTCGTGATGGCCGCCGGCATCGCCGCCAAGCTCACGGTCAACCCGTTCGACTCGGTGACCACGGTGACGGTGAAAATCGTCAGCCAGCTCACCGGCGACCTGGAGTTCAACAGTCCCCAGACGCTGGTGGCGTTCGCGCTCGGCCTGACCCTCTTCGTGGTCACCCTCGGTCTGAACGTCTACGCGCTCTACATCGTGCGCAAGTACCGCGAACAGTACGATTGAGTCGCGAACCAAGCCACGACGCCCCTTCGCGGAGACACCCATGACCGACATCGCCGCCGACTCCTTCTCGATCACCTCTTCCGACGCGCGCGCGCGCAACGCGCGCGCCCTCGACTCCAGCCGCCTGCGCGCCCGCTACGGCGCCGAGAAGCGGTTCCGCGTCTACGGCGCGGCCGCCATCGTGTTCGGGCTCGTCTTCCTGGCCTGGCTGTTCGGCAGCCTGGTGATCCAGGGAACCGGCGCGTTCCGCCAGACGCAGATCCGCGTCGCGGTCGAACTCGACGCGGGCGAACTGGGTCTGTCGGGCACGCCCGACCGCGAGGCGCTCGAGAAAGCCGAGTACCAGGCCGCCCTGCGCGCCTCGTTGCGCAAGACGCTGGGCGTCGGGTCCGATCGCGGCGAGCGCCGCGACGCCTACGCGCTGCTGTCGAACGGCGCCGACCTGGAGATACGCTCGCGCGTGCTGGCCGATCCGTCGCTGGTCGGCAAGACGATCAACCTCTGGCTGACGGCAGGCGCCGACGTCGACACGATGCTCAAGGGCAACATTTCCCGCGACGTCCCCGAGAACAAGCGGCGCGTCAACAACCGCCAGATCGCCTGGCTCGACAAGCTGGCCGCCGATGGCCGAGTCGGCCGGCATTTCAACGCCAACCTGTTCACCAAGGGCGCCTCGAGCGACGCCGAACTCGCGGGCATGGGCGTCGCGATCGTCGGCTCGCTCTACATGATGGTGGTGGTCCTGCTCGTCGCCCTGCCGATCGGCGTGGCCGCGGCGGTGTATCTCGAGGAGTTCGCGCCCAGGAACCGCTGGACCGACGTGATCGAGGTCAACATCAACAACCTCGCGGCGGTGCCCTCGATCGTGTTCGGCCTGCTGGGGCTGGCGATTTTCCTCAACGTCTTCGGCATGCCGCGTTCGGCGCCGGTCGTCGGCGGACTGGTGCTGGCGCTGATGACGCTGCCGGTGGTCATCATCGCCACGCGCGCGGCGATCAAGGCGGTGCCGCCCTCGATCCGCGAGGCGGCGCTGGGCGTGGGAGCCTCCAGGATGCAGGTCATCACCCACCACGTGCTGCCGCTGGCGATGCCCGGCATCCTGACCGGCACCATCATCGGCATGGCCCGCGCGCTGGGAGAGACCGCGCCGCTGCTGCTGGTCGGCATGGTCGCGTTCGTCGTGTCGCAGCCGGCCACGCCGTTCGATCCCGCCACCGCCCTGCCGGTGCAGATCTACATGTGGGCCGGCGCCTCCGAGCGCGCCTTCGTCGAACGCACCTCCGCTGCCATTCTCATCCTGCTCGCGTTCCTGATCACCATGAACGCCACCGCCGTAATCCTGCGCCGCAAGTTCGAGCGTCGCTGGTAGAGGAGACCGGACAATGATCGCAACCGCCATGTCGAACGGCGCCAAAGCCGACGCCAAGCCCGCCGCCGAGCACGACATCAAGATCACCGGACGCGATGTCCGCGTGTTCTACGGCGACAAGGAAGCCCTGCACGGGGTCGACGTCGACCTGCGCGACCGCGAGGTCACGTCGCTGATCGGCCCGTCGGGCTGCGGCAAGTCGACGTATCTGCGCTGCCTGAACCGCATGAACGACACCATCGCGGGCTGTCGCGTCACCGGTTCGCTGATGCTGGACGGCAAGGACATCTACGACAAGTCGATCGACGTCGTGCAGTTGCGGGCGCGGGTCGGCATGGTGTTCCAGAAGCCCAACCCGTTCCCGAAGTCGATCTACGAGAACGTCGCCTACGGTCCGCGCATCCACGGCATCGCGAGCTCCAAGGCCGATTTCGACGCCATCGTCGAGAACTCGCTGCGGAAAGCGGGCCTCTGGAACGAGGCGAAGGACCGCCTCGACCAGCCCGGCACCGGCCTGTCGGGCGGCCAGCAGCAGCGCCTGTGCATCGCGCGCGCCATCGCCGTCAGCCCCGAGGTCATCCTGATGGACGAGCCCTGCTCGGCGCTCGACCCGATCGCCACGGCGACGATCGAGGAGCTGATCGACGAGTTGCGCGAGAACTTCGCGATCGTCATCGTGACCCACTCCATGCAGCAGGCCGCGCGCGTGTCGCAGAAGACGGCGTTCTTCCATCTCGGCAACCTCGTGGAGTTCGGCGAGACGCGCCAGATCTTCACCAACCCGGTCGACACCCGGACCCAGGCCTATATCACCGGTCGCATCGGCTAAGCGCGCGACGGAGGAGTCCAGAAATGGCGAACCAACATCTGGTCAAGAGTTTCGACGAGGAACTGCGGGTGCTCGACGCCCGCATCAGCGAGATGGGCGGTCTCGCCGAGGCGCAGCTGGCGCAAGCGCTGCAGGCCCTGCGCGAACGCGACACCGCGCTGTCCGAAGCGGTGATCGCCGCCGACGTCCGCGTCGATGCCCTCGAGCACGACGTGCAGGACCAGGTCCTGCAGATGCTGGCGCTGCGCCAGCCAATGGCGGTCGATCTGCGGCAGATCCTGTCGGCGATCAAGATCGCGGGCCACCTCGAGCGCGTCGCGGACTACGCCAAGAACACCGCCAAGCGCACCATCGTGCTCGCCCGCACGCCGATACCGACCCGCGGCGTGGGCGGCATCGAGCGCGTCGGTCGGCTGGCCCAGGGTTCCCTCAAGGACGCGCTCGACGCCTTCGCGCAGCGCGATCTCGCGCGCGCCCGCGCCGTCTGGGCACGCGACGAGGAGATCGACGACGCCTACAATGGAGTGTTTCGCGAGCTGCTCACCTACATGATCGAGGATCCGCGCACGATCACCGCCTGCACCCACCTGATGTTCATCGCCAAGAACATCGAGCGGATCGGCGACCACGTGACCAACGTCGTCGAGCTGGTCGGCTTTCGCGTCACCGGCACGACTTTCGGCGACGACCGGCCCAAGAGCCAGGGCGCCATGTACAGGCCGCAATGACCCGGGTGGCCACGATGACGACCAGCGACCGGATCCCCGGCGGCGCGATCCAGCCGCACGTCCTGATCGTCGAGGACGAGATCTCGCTCGTGGAGCTGCTGCGCTACACGCTGGAGCGCTCGGGCTATCGCGTCACGACCACGGACGACGGCGAGGAAGCCCTGGCGTCGGTGCGCGACGATCGCCCCGACATCGTGCTGCTGGACTGGATACTGCCCTCGATGCCCGGCATCGAGGTCTGCCGCCAGCTCCGGCGCGGCGCGGCGACCGCGAACATCCCGATCATCATGCTGACCGCCCGCGGCGAGGAAGGCGATCGCATCCGCGGCCTCGACGCCGGCGCCGACGACTACGTCGCCAAACCCTTCTCGCCGAGCGAGCTGGTGGCGCGCATGCGCGCCGTCCTGCGTCGCATCCGGCCGGCACTGACCGACGAGGTGCTGGCCTACGGCGACATCCGCATGGACCTCGTGCAGCACCGGGTGACGCGCGGCGGCAAATCGCGCCATCTCGGACCGACCGAATTCCGCCTGCTGCGCCATCTGATGGAACATCCGGCCCGGGTGTTTTCGCGCGAGCAGTTGCTGGACGCGGTCTGGGGTCGCGACGTCTATGTCGAGGCGCGCACCGTCGACGTCCATATCCGACGCCTGCGCGTGGCGCTGGAGTGCGACGCCGACGGCGGCCCGATCCGCACCGTGCGCGCCGCCGGCTATGCGCTGGACACGGGCGTAGGTTGACCGCGGCCGTTGTCCACAGGACGCGCCGTTCTTTCACGGTTTCGACACGCCGCGATCACGCCAACGCAATCGCAGGGGCGCGATACTGTCAACCGCAGACGAGCCGGTGCCGTCGACTTCCCCGTGACGCGACCGGCCGAACCTGGACCCTTCCACCCCACGTGGAGGGGTTCTTTTTGACCGCACCCCTTGCGCCGGTCGCGGTCGATTTCAGCCCAGGCCGGCGCTGCGCAGGAAGAAAATCAGGTCCAGTTCCGGCGGCTCGGGCATGACCTGCGTCAACCGGTCGTGGACCTGGCCGCGATGATGGGTCTGGTGGTTGAAGAGATGGCCGAGCACGAAGGCCATCGGCGTTTCGAACGGCTTGCAGCTGTTGTTGGTGTAGCGGAGCGGTCCGGCGATCGTGGCGGCGTCCATCGCGTCGACGAGCCCGACGATGCGGGCATCCTCGGCCTCGCGCGCGGCGCGCAGCGACGCCAGATCCTCGAACAGGATCGTGTTCAGCGGCATGTAGCCCTGCGGTGGCTCGATCCGGCTCAGCCACAGGCGGTCGGCGACGAGGATGTGGTTGAGGGTGCCGTGCAGGGATTTGAAATAGGCCGGACGCGGGCGGAAATAGGCCGCGGCCGGCAACGCCGCGCAGGCGTCGTGGACGCGGGCGTTGGCCCACTGGTTGTAGCGGGCCAGCGCCCGGAAATAATCGGGGTTCATGGTCTGCCTCCCGGTCTCGCGCGGGGCGAGCCTAGCATGGCCAGCGGGCATCGTGTCGACGCGGCGGGTCGCATTGACTCGCGATGGCCCGGCGACCGATAAACGGCGCCACACCGAGCGGGGAAATGGCCACCGACATGGCGAACAAGGTCTACAAGGACGCGAAATCGGCCCTCGACGGGCTGTTGCGCGAGGGCATGACGATCATGGCCGGCGGCTTCGGCCTGTGCGGCATTCCCGAGAACCTGATCGTGGCGCTGCGCGATTCCGGCGTCGGCAACCTGACCTGCATCAGCAACAACGCCGGCGTCGACGACGCAGGCCTGGGGCTGCTGCTGGTGACGCGCCAGATCAAGCGGATGATTTCCTCCTACGTGGGCGAGAACAAGACCTTCTCGCAGCAGTTCCTGGCCGGCGAACTCGAGATCGAGTTCAACCCGCAGGGCACGCTGGCCGAGCGCATCCGCGCCGGTGGTGCCGGCATTCCCGCCTTCTTCACGCGGACGGGCGTCGGCACAAAAGTCGCCGAAGGCAAGGAAGTGCGCGAATTCGACGGCGACAAGTTCGTGATGGAGACCGGCCTGGTGGCCGAGGTGGCGCTCGTTAAGGCCTGGCGCGGCGACGCCGCCGGCAATCTCGTCTACCGGAAGTCGGCGCGGAACTTCAATCCGATGATGGCGACGGCGGGCAAGATCACGGTCGCGGAAGTCGAGGAGCTGGTGCCGGTCGGTTCCCTCGATCCCGACCACATCCACACCCCCGGCATCTACGTGAAGCGGATCATCGAGGGTCCCAGTTACGAGAAGCGCATCGAGCAGCGCACCGTGCGCAAGGCCTGACCCCGACACGCGCCCCGACCACGCGACGCACCGACAGGAGACCACCATGCCCTGGACCCGCGACCAGATCGCCGCCCGCGCCGCCCGCGAATTGCGCGACGGCTTCTACGTCAATCTCGGCATCGGCATCCCGACGCTGGTGTCGAACTTCGTCCCCGAAGGCATGGACGTCACGCTGCAGAGCGAGAACGGCATGCTCGGCGTCGGCCCGTTTCCGTTCGAGAACCAGGTCGATCCCGACATCATCAACGCCGGCAAGCAGGCCGTCACCGAGGCGAAGGACACGTCCTATTTCTCCTCGGCCGACTCCTTCGCGATGATCCGCGGCGGCCACATCGACCTGTCGATCCTCGGCGCCATGGAGGTCTCGGAGACCGGCGATCTCGCCAATTGGATGATCCCCGGCAAGATGGTCAAGGGCATGGGCGGCGCCATGGACCTGGTCGCCGGCGTCAAGCGCGTGATCGTGGTGATGGAGCACGTCTCGAAGGACGGCGCCTCGAAGCTGCTCGATACCTGCTCCCTACCGCTGACCGGCCAGCGCGTCGTCGACATGGCGATCACCGAACTCGGCCTGTTCGCAATCGACAAGAAGGGCAACGGCGGCGTCACGTTGCTGGAACTCGCCGAGGGCGTCACGGTCGAGGAAGTAAAGGCGAAGACCAGGGCGAAATTGACGATCGGGGCTGCCGTCAAGGTGGCGTAAGCGCGATTGACGAAGCGGCCGGATCGGGCCAAAATTTCGTCCATGTCGCCGCCTTCCGATACCCCGCCGGGCCTCGCCGAGGAACCCGGCTCGTCCGAAATCGACCCCGGCCGCGTCGCCGCGATGCGCGAGGCGTTGAAGGCTGCCGTGGACGAGGGCCTGGCGCAGCTTGATCGCGGCGAGGGCATTCCTGCTCGTGAGTTCCTCGCGCGGCTGCGCGAGCGTCACGACCAACAAATCGACCAGCTATCGCCCAGTGACCGACACGTGCACAGCTAATACCAGGTAGCGGAGTTCCTGACTCTCTGCCCCTTGCGGAATGTGGTGACCGCTGATTCTGTGTTGCCGTCACAGCGTTCGGAGGCAGTCATCGATGGGCCAGGCAATCGGGATCACACGGAGGGATCTGTCGGCGCGGGAGTT